>CALZAP010000098.1 GCA_945614335.1 uncultured Prevotella sp. | reverse complement strand
AGTTCTTAGCAGCATTGATACCACCCTGAGCAGCGATAGAGTGAGCGCGGCGAGGTGAATCCTGTATGCAGAAATTATAAACAGTGAAGCCCATCTCTCCGAGGCTGGCGGCAGCACTTGCTCCGGCAAGACCAGTACCTACGACGATGACGTCGAGCTTGAGTTTGTTTTTAGGGTTCACCAAGCGCTGGTGAGCCTTATAGTTGGTCCATTTCTCAGCCACGGGGCCTTCAGGAATTCTTGAATTCAAAATCTTAGCCATAATTGTCTTTTATAAAACTATTATTGTTTAAAAATGAATGTTAGCAGCAAAGGCTTGGAGCAAGTTTAAAAGCAAAAGCCAATACTACAACGAGGAATGCAAGCATGATAACGGTTGTGTAGGCGATACCGATAGTCTTCCAACGCTCGAACCAAACCTTACCGCTCCAGCCCAGAGTGTGCATAGCGCTCCAGAAGCCATGTGAAAGATGGAACCAGATAGCAACAAGCCATACGATGTAGAGAACTACATACACAGGATTTGCGAATGTGTCAACGATGTAGGCAAAGCCATCGGCTGGATCGTGAACAGTAGCGATGCCCGTAAGCTCGGCAAACATCATGTTGTACCAGAAGTTCCAGAAGTGCAACAGCAGACCGAGGATGACGATCACGCCAAGGGCAAGCATGTTCTGCGAAGCCCACTCCACTTTCGGGTTGCGCTCGCTGACTTCATAACGCTGACTTCCGCGAGCCTTACGGTTCTGGGCTGTCAGCATGAACGCGTAAACGATGTGAACCACTGCCAGGGCAGCCAAGCCCATGGTTGCCACTACTGCATACCAATTGGCACCGAGAAACTCACAAATCATGTTGTAACCCTCTTCTGAGAACAACGCCACCAAGTTCATACAACCATGGAAGGTCAAGAACAGAACAAGCGCAACTCCTGTCAAGGACATCACAACTTTTCTACCAATAGATGAATTACATAACCACATAAATGATTGAATTTAATTATTTAAATGTTAGAACTAAAATTAATTTCAGATTCTCCATTTTTGCATGTCAGACATGCGGCAAACCGTGTATCACTACCTTATATTTAGTAATATACCATGTTTTAGACCGCAAAATTACTATAAAAATATGATAATTCAAAGCAATTTTAGCCAAAAATCAATTTTTATTCTTAATTTTGTGGCGAAAAATCCAAAAATAGCGCTTCAGACACGGTTTTTTGCCGTTTTTGAGCATAACAATATAAAAAAGTCAATGACACTTAACTATGACGTTATTGTGGTCGGAGCAGGCCACGCCGGATGCGAAGCTGCAACAGCAGCCGCGAATATGGGAGCAAGGACTTGCCTCATAACAATGGACATGAACAAGATTGCGCAAATGAGCTGCAATCCTGCCGTCGGAGGTATTGCCAAAGGACAAATCGTAAGGGAGATTGACGCTCTCGGCGGACAGATGGGAATGGTAACCGACGCCACTGCCATCCAATTCAGGATGCTGAACAGAAGCAAGGGACCTGCCGTATGGAGCCCGAGGGCTCAATGCGACAGAGAGAAATTCATCTGGAAATGGAGGGAGACGCTCGACAACACTCCTAACCTTGACATTTGGCAAGACCAAGCTGAGGAACTGATTGTAGAGGAATGCAACGGGAAGAAAACTGCCACCGGAGTGAAAACCATCTGGGGAGTGACCATAAAGGCAAGATGTGTGGTGATCACCGCAGGAACATTCCTTAACGGACTTCTTCACATTGGAAGGAAAATGGTGGACGGCGGAAGAATTGCCGAACCGGCAGTGAAACACTTCACCGAAAGCATAACACAACACGGAATAAGAAGCAACAGGATGAAAACCGGCACTCCGGTGAGAATAGACAAACGGTCGGTAGACTTTTCTCTAATGGAAATACAGGAAGGGGAAAACGACTTCCACCAGTTTAGCTACATGGGACAGCATAAAGTGCTGAAGCAACTGCCGTGCTGGACTTGCTACACAAACAAGGAAGTGCACGACACACTCAGAGGCGGACTTGCTGACTCGCCCCTATACAACGGACAAATACAGAGCATCGGGCCAAGATACTGCCCGTCGATAGAAACAAAACTCGTGACCTTCCCCGACAAGGAACTGCATCCGCTATTTCTCGAACCTGAGGGGGAGACGACAAACGAGATGTATCTTAACGGCTTTTCATCTTCACTGCCGATGGAGGTACAAATCAACGCTCTGAGAAAAATCCCGGCATTCAGGAACATAAAAGTATACAGACCTGGTTATGCCATTGAATATGATTTCTTCGACCCGACTCAACTCCAGCACACTCTCGAGTCGAAAATCGTGGACGGACTGTTCTTCGCAGGACAGGTGAACGGAACCACAGGATATGAAGAGGCTGGAGGACAAGGCACCATTGCCGGAATAAACGCGGCACTGAAATGCGGTACTTCTGTTGAATCTGGCGACAACGGCTCAAGCGTCGACAAGTTTGTCCTTCATAGAGACGAGGCGTATATCGGCGTGCTCATCGACGACCTCGTGACGAAAGGCGTGGACGAACCATATAGAATGTTCACCTCAAGGGCCGAATACCGAATACTACTGAGACAGGACGACGCAGACGCACGACTGACCGAGAAGGCATACCACCTCGGACTGGCAAGCAGGGAAAGGTACGACCACTGGAAGGAAAAGAAAGAAGGAATAGAAGAAATCATCCGTTTCTGCGAAAACACCCACATCAGAAAGGACGATATAAATTCCGCTCTTGAAAGCCTCGGCACTACCCCACTCCGCGAAGGCTGCAAACTGGCAGACCTCGTAAGCCGTCCGCAGCTAAATTTCAAAATCATCGGAGAACTCGTGCCTTCGCTCAAGGAAACCATCGAAAAACTGCCGTCGAGAAACGAAGAAATCGCAGAAGCCGCAGAAATAAAGATGAAATACAAAGGCTATATTGAACGCGAGAAAATGGTGGCAGACAAAATGCACCGCCTTGAAGATATAAAGATAAAAGGGCACTTCAAATACGACGAGCTCACACAATTATCCACGGAAGCAAGGCAGAAACTGTCAGCCATCAACCCCGAAACACTTGCCCAAGCAAGCCGCATACCAGGCGTTTCGCCAAGCGATATAAACGTCATGCTGGTGCTAATGGGAAGATAGTTGTTTCACGTGAAACATTAAAGTTAAACAAAACATAATAAACGACTGAAAATGAACAACAAAACATTGGTGGAGAATCTACGTTGCATACCGGATTTTCCAATGAAAGGCATTAACTTTAGAGACGTAACGACACTATTCAAGAGCCCTGTCTGCATGCAGATAATGCTGGATGAGCTTTATGAGCTTTACAAGGACAAGGGCATAACGAAGATAGTTGGAATCGAGAGTCGTGGTTTTGTAATGGCATCGGCATTGGCCATTAAACTGGGCGCAGGAGTGGTGCTTTGCCGAAAGCCTGGCAAACTGCCCGCCGAAACCGTGCAAGAGAGCTACAGTAAGGAATATGGAACTGACACGATAGAAATCCACAAGGACGCCATTACTCCCGACGACATCGTTTTGCTACACGACGACCTCCTCGCAACAGGCGGCACGATGAAAGCGGCATACAACCTCGTACAGAAGTTCAACCCAAAGAAAACCTTCGTAAACTTCATCATTGAAATAAAGGACGAGGGACTACACGGAAGAGACATCTTCGACAAAGACACAGAAATAACAACTCTTCTCGACGTATAATAAACAGTGTGTGTCCAGAATACCAAAGTTACAACGGCATTCTGGACACTCTTGTTTCACGTGGAACGAAGAAAGGAGAGAAGGAGGGAAGGAGAGAAGGAGGGAAGGAGAGAAGGAGTTAAGGAGTTAAGACAAATGATTTAGCCGAGAAAAGACAAAGGGAAGCGGAAAGAGTATTGTCTTTAACTCCTTTAGACTCCTTGAGCTCCGCAAAATCTTTGAACACACTAAAAGCAATAGCGTATGACAAAGGAAGAAAACGAAAAAAGAATAGAACGACTGAAAGGAATCGTGCTGAGCATGCCTGAAAAACCGGGCAGCTACCAGTTCTACGATTCTGAAGGCACTATAATCTACGTAGGAAAAGCAAAGAAACTGAAAAGCAGGGTTTCGTCTTATTTTCACACCGAAGTCGACAGATTCAAGACAAAGGTGTTGGTAAGTAAGATATGGAACCTTACATATACCGTGGTAAACACCGAAGAGGACGCACTATTGCTCGAAAACAGCTTAATAAAGAAATACAACCCTAAATACAACGTTCTACTGAAGGACGGTAAGACATATCCGAGTATCTGCATTACGAATGAAGAATACCCGAGAATATTCAAGACAAGAACCATAAACAAAAAGTGGGGAACATATTTCGGTCCTTACTCTCACCTTCCTTCGATGTTTGCGGTACTCGATCTGATAAAAAAGCTATACCAGCCTCGTACTTGTCAGATTCCACTGAAAGGGGAAGAGGTAAAGAAGGGAAAATACAAGGTTTGTCTCGACTATCATATAAAAAAATGTGGTGGTCCTTGCATAGGAAAGCAAAGCAGGGAAGATTACGTGAAAAACATAGCACAAGCAAAGGAGATACTTAAAGGAAATACAAGGGAAGTGCTGAGAGACATGAAGGATGAGATGATGGCATTGGCCGAAGAACTCAGGTTTGAGGAGGCTGAGGAGATAAAGCAAAAATACGACCTGATTGCTAATTTCTGCGCAAAGAGCGAAGTGGTGAGCCATACGATAAACAATGTAGACGTGTTTTCCATCACCGACGACGAAAATGTGGCGTACATAAACTACATTCACGTGAGCAACGGAAGCATAAACCAGTCGTTCACGTTTGAATTCAAGAAGAAACTGGAAGAAAAAGAAGACGAGCTATTGGCATTAGGCATCATTGAAATGAGGAAGCGATTCAATAGCGTTTCGAAAGAGATTATTGTACCCGTTCCTGTAGACATCGAACTGGAAGGAGTTACAATAACTATACCACAAAGGGGCGACAAAAAGACACTTCTGGAACTCTCCATCATGAATGGCAAACAATATAAATTCGACCGCCTGAAACAGAAAGAAAAGCTCAATCCGGAGCAAAAATCGGTAAGGCTTATGACCGAATTGCAGCAACTGATGAAGTTGCCGAGACTGCCTTACCAAATAGAATGTTTCGACAACTCTAATATCAGCGGAACAAATGCCGTGGCTGCTTGTGTGGTGTTCAAAAAACTGAAGCCAAGCAAGAGCGACTACAGGAAATATAACATAAAAACAGTGTCGGGACCTGACGATTACGCCTCAATGAAAGAGGTTGTAAGAAGGCGATACAAACGGTTGAGAGACGAAAACGAGCGTATGCCAGACCTTATTATTACGGACGGAGGCAAAGGACAAATGGAGGTGGTAAGGGAAGTGGTGGAAGACGAACTTCAGCTCGACATACCGATAGCTGGATTGGCAAAAGACAACAAGCACAGAACAAACGAACTGCTCTATGGATTTCCGCCAGTGACTATCGGAGTGAAAACAGATAGCGAACTGTTTCATGTATTGACCAGAATACAGGACGAAGTGCACCGCTTTGCAATCACATTCCATAGAGACAAGCGTTCGAAAAGCGCACTGCACTCGGAACTTGACGACATAAAAGGCATAGGTCCGAAGACAAAAGAGACGCTTTTAAAGCAATTCAAGAGCGTGAAAAACATTAAGGAAATAAGCTCTGAAGAGCTAAGTAAAGCCATAGGAGAAAGCAAGGCAAAGCTGATAAGAGAATATTTTGAAAATAAAAAAGAGTGAAACTCTTGATTATATAAAATAATTGTCGTACATTTGCATAGAGAAAAAAAAGAGAAATAATGAGAATAGTAATACAACGCGTCAGCCGTGCGTCGGTGACAATAGAAGGAACTGTAAAATCGGCAATAGAAAAGGGTTATCTGATCCTTATTGGTGTATGTGAAGAAGACACCATGGAGGACGTTGATTGGCTCGTGAGAAAGGTCGTAGGACTACGTGTTTTTGACGACGAAAACGGCGTTATGAACAAATCTATAATGGATGTGGACGGCAACGTACTCGTCATAAGTCAATTCACGCTGTTTGCAAGCTACAAGAAAGGCAATCGTCCGTCGTGGCTAAG
>CALZAP010000097.1 GCA_945614335.1 uncultured Prevotella sp. | reverse complement strand
GCATACCCGTGGACCGCATAGGCAATATTGTCATCACCCACGACCACGCGGACCATGTAAAGTCTGTGGGCAGCCTGAGCCGTGAGTTTGATGTTCCAGTATACACCACCAAAGAGGTTCATGAGGGAATATTCAAAAACTATTGCGTGGTGAAGAAAATTGAGGGACGCAACGCCCATTGCCTTTGCAAAGGCGAGACAAGGCAGATTGGCGCTTTCTCTGTCACACCATTCAATGTGCCCCACGACAGTACCGACTGTGTAGGCTATTTTATCCAGGCCGAGGAGGTCTCTTTCTGTATCGTCACCGACGTTGTGGAGATTACAGATGAGATAAAGTCGTATATATCCCGCGCCAATTACCTCGTCATCGAGGCCAATCACGATGAGGAGATGTTGAAAGACGGACCTTACCCCGAACATCTCAAGCGGAGGATTATGGGTATACAAGGACATCTCAGTAACAAAAAATGTGGAGAGGCTCTCGTTGAAAACGCAACGGAAAACCTGAAGATGGTATGGCTCTGCCACCTCAGCGAAGAGAACAACCATCCGGAACTCGCAAGGAAAACCATAGAGGCGATATTGCGAAACAGCGGCATAATTGCCGGAAAAGAGTTTGGTCTGGAAGTCTTGAAACGAAAAACCCCAACAGGAATATTTGATTTGAAATAATGAATATCGACAAGGTTTTACAAAAACTGCACATTGATGAGCTGAACGAAATGCAGCAGGCTTCATGCAAGACGATTCTCGGAACTGACGGCGACGTGATAATTCTCTCGCCTACAGGATCCGGAAAGACTCTCGCATACCTTCTCCCAACGGCACATCTTGTGGACGAGAACAGTAACAATGTCCAGGTCATGGTAGTTGTGCCAGGACGCGAACTTGCCCTCCAGTCAAGCAATGTGCTGAAGTCCATGGGCTGCGGCATACGTCCCGTAAGCTGTTATGGAGGCCGCCCCGCCATGGAAGAGCACAAGACCCTGAAGCAAGTAATGCCACAGGTGGTGTTCGGAACTCCCGGACGACTTAACGACCATATACAGAAGGGAAACATCTCCCCGTATAATGTCAGGATGCTTGTCATCGACGAGTTCGACAAATGTCTCGAAATGGGATTTCACGACGAGATGTCACGACTCATTGGCCGTTTGCCTGGACTTCGCCGCCGCATTCTCCTCTCCGCCACCGACGCGGAAGAGATACCTCACTTCATCAGCCTCTCGTCGGCTTGCCGCCTCGATTTTCTTAACGAGGAAGAGCAAGTGCCTTCACGCGTTACTATATATGAGGTAAGGAGCCCCATGAAAGACAAGCTCCATGAACTCTCTCGACTGCTTCGCTCTTTCGGCAACCAGAGCAGCATCGTATTCCTCAACTACCGCGACAGTGTGGAACGTACTGCCGACTTTCTTTCTTCCGAAGGCTTTGCCGTCTGCCATTTCCATGGTGGCATGGAACAGAAAGAGCGAGAAGACTCACTCTACAGGTTCAGCAATGGCTCTGCAAACATTTTCGTGAGCACCGACCTCGCTTCCCGAGGCCTCGATATTCCCAACGTCGACAACATCGTCCACTATCACCTCCCGCAAGGCGAAGATGGCTATGTGCACCGCGTAGGACGCACAGCCCGATGGAATGCCCACGGTCACACCTTCTTCATTCTTGGGCCCGACGAACACATCCCCGGGTTCATCGAAGGCGACACCGCCACATTCTCCATACCCGACCAGCTACCACCGCCTTCCGCTCCCCGCATGGCTACTATATATATAGGTAAGGGAAAGAAAGACAAAATCAGCAAAGGCGACATCCTGGGCTTTCTTTGCAAGAAGGGCGGACTTGCCAACGGCGACATCGGACGCATCGATGTTAACGACCGATATGCGTATGTGGCGGTGGCAAGAGAGAGGGTAGATGAGGTTCTCAAAAATGTACGCGGAGAAAAGATAAAAGGCATAAAAACAGTGATTGAACCTATCAAATAGCAAGAAAAATGCCGATATTTGTAAATTTTTGCTAAAATATTTGGCGGTTTCATAAATTTGGAGTAATTTCGCCGACGCTTTCAAAAAAAGAGCAAGTAACATTCATTAAACAATATTTTCTTAATAGACAATCAAAATGAAGAAGTACAATTTTAACGCAGGTCCTTCAATGCTTCCACGCGAAGTGATTGAAAACACAGCAAAACAGTGTCTGGACTTTCAAGGTTCTGGTCTCTCTCTGATGGAGATTAGTCATCGTGCAAAGAATTTCCAGCCGGTAGTCGACGAGGCTGTAGCCCTTGTAAAGGAGCTCCTCCAGGTGCCGGAAGGCTATTCCGTGATTTTCCTTGGCGGTGGTGCCTCGCTTGAATTCTGTATGATACCTTACAACTTCCTTATCAACAAGGCCGCATACCTCAACACTGGAGTGTGGGCAAAGAAGGCCATGAAGGAAGCCAAGTTGTTTGGCGATGTGGTGGAAGTGGCTTCTTCTGCCGATGCCAACTATACATTTATCCCCAAGGGATGGACATGTCCTGATGATGTAGACTATCTCCACATCACTACAAACAATACCATCTATGGTACAGAAATCCGTCACGAACTCGACGTCAACGTTCCGATGATTGCAGACATGTCGTCTGACATCATGAGCCGTCCGGTTGACGTGAGCAAGTACGACTGCATCTATGGAGGTGCACAGAAGAATCTCTCCATGGCTGGTGTCACCATCGTTATCGTAAAGGACGACAAGCTTGGCAAGGCTCCACGTGAGATACCTACAATGCTCGACTACCGCACCCATGTGGACAAGGGCTCAATGTTCAACACTCCTCCTGTAGTGCCTATCTACTGCATGCTCGAGAACCTTCGTTGGATTAAGGCCAATGGCGGTTTGGAGGCAATGGACAAGTTGGCAAAGCAGCGTGCTGAGATTGTTTATGGCGAGATAGACCGTAACAAGCTCTTCCGTGGCACAGTGGCTGAGGAAGACCGTTCGCTCATGAACATCTGCTTCGTCATGAACGACGAGTACAAGGAACTCGAGAAAGCATTCTTCGACTTCGCTACCGAGCGTGGCATGGTGGGCATCAAGGGTCACCGCAGCGTAGGCGGCTTCCGTGCAAGCTGCTACAACGCACAAACCATCGAGGGTGTCAACGCCCTTGTTGAGTGCATGAAGGAGTTCGAAGCAAAGAATTAATAAATTAGTAATGAGAAATTAGTAATGAGAAATTAGGAATGAGGAGTTAATTCCTAATTTCTCATTCCTAATTCCTAATCATAAAAAAAATGAAAGTATTAGTAGCAACAGAAAAACCGTTTGCGGCAGCTGCTGTCAACGGCATAAGAGAAGAAATAGAATCTGCAGGCAACGAACTCGTCCTGCTTGAGAAATATACCGAAAAGTCTCAGCTCCTTGAGGCCGTGGCAGATGCCGACGCCATGATCATCCGTTCAGACAAGGTGGATGCAGAGGTGCTCGACGCTGCAAAGCAACTGAAAATCGTGGTTCGCGCAGGTGCAGGTTATGACAATATCGACCTCGCTGCAGCTACAGCCCATAACGTAGTGGCAGAAAACACTCCTGGCCAGAACTCCAACGCAGTGGCTGAGCTTGTGTTCGGCATGTTGGTGTTTGCCGTTCGCAACTTCTTCAACGGCAAGGCAGGCTCAGAGCTGAAGGGCAAGAAACTTGGCATACTCGCCTTTGGTAACGTAGGACGCAATGTTGCTCGCATAGCAGCCGGCTTCGGTATGGAAGTATATGCTTACGACGCCTTCTGCCCTAAGGAAGCCATCGAGGCTGCCGGAGTAAAGGCTGTCGACAACCAGGATGCACTCTTCGAAACATGCGACGTAGTGTCTCTCCACATTCCTGCCACACCAGAGACAAAGCAGAGCATCAACGCTGCCTTGGTAGGAAAGATGAAGAAAGGTGGCGTGCTCGTCAATACAGCACGTAAGGAAGTCATCAACGAGCCCGAACTGCTCAAGCTGATGGAAGAGCGCACCGACCTGAAGTATGTCACCGACATCAAACCAGATGCCGACGCAGACTTCGCAAAGCTCGAAGGCCGCTATTTCAGCACTCCTAAGAAGATGGGTGCACAGACTGCCGAGGCTAACATCAATGCCGGCATAGCCGCCGCCTGCCAGATCAACGCCTTCTTCAAGGACGGATGCACGAAATTTAAGGTTAACTAATTAAATGAAGAGTGAAGAATGAAAAATGAAGAGTGATATATCTGCGCACTATATGCGTTTATCTTATTCTTCATTCTTCATTCTTCATTCTTCACTCTTCAGTTTTAAATCTATTACTATGGCAACAATAAAACCTTTCAAGGGCATTCGCCCTCCAAAACAGTATGTGGAACAAGTTGAGTCACGTCCTTACGACGTACTCGAGTCAGATGAAGCGCGTGCTGAGGCAGGCGACAACGAGAAAAGCCTATACCATATCATAAAGCCGGAGATTGACTTCCCTGTTGGCACAAGCGAGTACGACCCTCGAGTATATGAAAAGGCTGCAGAGAACTTCCAGATGTTCCAGGACAAAGGATGGCTCGTGCAAGACACTGACGAGCATTACTACATCTATGCCCAGACAATGAACGGCAAGACCCAGTATGGACTCGTAGTTGGAGCCTATGTCGACGACTATATGACCGGAAAAATCAAAAAACATGAACTTACACGTCGCGACAAGGAAGAAGACCGCATGAAACACGTGCGTGTCAACAATGCCAACATCGAGCCGGTGTTCTTTGCCTATCCCGACAACGATACTCTCGACAAGCTCATCATGCGCTATGCAGCCACCGAACCGGAATACGACTTCATCGCTCCTGTCGATGGTTTTGGACATAAGTTCTGGGTAGTGTCCGACGAACACGACATAGCCGTCATCACCGAAGAGTTCGCCAAGATGCCGTCACTCTACATCGCCGACGGTCATCACCGCTCAGCGGCCGCAGCCCTTGTGGGAGCCGAGAAGGCAAAACTCAACCCCAACCACCGTGGCGACGAGGAGTACAACTATTTCATGGCTGTATGCTTCCAGGCATCACAGCTTACCATCCTCGATTACAACCGCGTGGTGAAAGACCTCAACGGCCTTTCTTCCGAGGAGTTCCTCGCCCGACTGTCAGAAAACTTCGTTGTTGAAGACAAGGGCACCGAACTCTACAAGCCGGCTGAGCTCCATGAGTTCTCGCGTTCTCTCGACAGTCACTGGTACAGCCTGAAGGCAAAGGAAGGCACCTACGACAACAACGACCCCATCGGAGTTCTCGACGTAGACATATCGAGCAGGCTTATCCTCGACGAAATCCTTGACATCAAGGATCTTCGTTCGAGCAAGCGTATCGACTTCGTCGGCGGATTGCGTGGACTGGCAGAGCTGAAGCGTCGTGTAGACAGTGGCGAGATGCGTGCCGCCTTGGCACTCTATCCAGTGTCGATGAAGCAGATAATGGACATTGCAGACAGCGGAAAGATAATGCCACCGAAGGCAACATGGTTTGAACCGAAGCTCCGTTCGGGACTTGTTATCCATAAACTTGATTAATATTGACACATTGGATTCATATAAGACCATATCAGAAAAAAAAGTAGGCGAGGGCTACATCACTGAAAAGCGAAGTAAGTTCCTCGCCTTCGCTCATCATGTGGAAAACGCTGACGATGTGAAAAGGCTTGTGGCAATGTATCGCAAGAAGTATTACGACGCCCGCCATGTCTGCTGGGCGTATATGCTCGGTCACGAGCGCACCGACTTCCGTGCCAACGACGATGGCGAGCCGAGCAGCACTGCCGGCAAGCCAATCCTTGGCCAGATCAACAGCCTTGAGCTCACCAATGTCTTTGTGGTGGTTATAAGATATTTTGGAGGAGTGTTGCTTGGCACAAGCGGTCTCATCGTAGCCTATCGTGAGGCAGCTGGCGCGGCCCTTTCCGACTCCGAGATAGAGACACGACTCATTGAAGAGGAAATAACCTACACGTTCACCTATCCCATGATGAACGATGTGATGCGCATAGTGAAGGACATGCAACCGCGCATAGTGTCGCAGACTTTCGACAACACCTGCGAGATACGTCTTGCCATACGAAAGTCGATGGCAGAAGCCTTAAAAACAAAATTATCAAAACTTTCTTTCGAATAATTTTGGTGGTTTCATTTT
>CALZAP010000096.1 GCA_945614335.1 uncultured Prevotella sp. | reverse complement strand
CCTTCCAATTCCTGCAATAGTGTTGTCATGTTGGCCTCTGAGTCGTGGCTTTCTGCTTCGGGGTTTTTCACTGCGGCATAGCGTGCGCTATACACTCCTGGCTCTCCGCCAAGTGCTTCCACTTCAAGGCCGGTGTCGTCGGCAAACACATTGCAGTGGTATTTGTTGTATATGTATTCGGCTTTCTGACGTGCGTTCTCTTCGAGGGTAGTGCCGGTCTCTGGTATGTCGTCGTGGCAGTCTATGTCGTTGAGCGACAGCACTTCAAACTGCTCTCCGAGTATATTTCTTATCTCGTCGAGCTTATGCTTGTTGTTTGTTGCAAACACTATTTTCATTTTTCTTTCTTTTTTACTTTCACTTTTATTGCGTCAAATCCTTCGCCATAAACACCTATGACTGAGCTTTGGCTTACGAAGGCGTTGGGGTCGATGGTTTTTATCAGACGGAATATCTGAAGGCTTTCACGCTTCTTGGCAAGCAGACAGATAACCTTTGTGGGCTTGCCTGTCCAATACCCGTGTCCATCGAGAATGGTGAGAGTGTGTTCTGTCTCGCGTGTTATGGCATAGGCTATCTCCTGATATTTCTTTGAGAAAATGAGGAACTGAACCGACTGTCGTTGCCAGTACATCACGTAGTCGAGCATCAGACACTCTATGAACATCGTGCAAAGACCGAACACAACCATTGTGCAACGGTCTCTCAGAGGACCGAAACTGTCGATGAACAATGAGCTGCTGATAATACAGATATCAATGATTATCAACGCTTTTCCAAGCGAGATATTATGATACTTGTTTATTACCGCAGCAACGATATCAGTACCGCCGGTGCTTCCGTTGTTGAGAAACACTATGGCAAGTGCCGTACCGGTGAGCATACATCCTATGACAAGCGACATGAAGTCGTTGCCTTCGCCCAACAGCTTGTAGAAATGTCCGTCGGGCTGTACCACAATGTCCTGAGCCACTTCAAGGAAGAAGGTAAGGGCAAAGGTGGCATAAATTGTCTTTGTAAGAAATTTCCACCCAAGTATTTTCAATGCCGCCACAATGAGCACTGCATTGATAATGAAGAAGGTGTACTGCACAGGAAACTTGGTGGCATAGAAGATGATGGCTCCTATACCCGATATTCCGCCAGTTACGATTTCGTAGGGCAAGAGGAACACTGTGAAACCAAATGTGTACAACATGAGTCCGAGAGTTATGTTGACATAATCCCGTATTTCATAAATTATTTCCTGTCGTGTCATGATACTATTATTTAAAGTTGACGAGTTGTTATTTAGTTGACAAGTAAACGAGTAGACAAGTTGACGAGTTGTTACCGCATACGCAAATAACTTGTCTACTTGTTTACTTGTCAACTAAAAAATTATTTCACAACGATATTCACAATCTTCTTCGGAACGATGATGACTTTCACCACTTTCTTGTCGCCAATATACTTGGCAGACTTCTCATCGGCCAAGACGGCTTCCTCGATGGTCTTGTTGTCGGCATCTGCGGCAAACTGCATCTGGAAGCGGGCCTTACCGTTGAAGGATACGGTGAGCTGCATGCTGCTCTCTACAAGATAGCTCTCGTTGAACTGTGGCCAGGCGGCATCACATGCACTGCCTTGCTCGCCAAGGGCATGCCACAATTCTTCTGCTATATGAGGGGCAAAAGGACAGATAAGGGCAACGAGGTCTTTCAGGACAACCTTGCTGCGACACTTCAACTGTGCCAGCTCGCCCACTGCAATCATAAACGCTGAGATACTTGTGTTGTAAGAGAAGTGCTCAATGTCGAATGTCACCTTCTTTATGAGCTTGTGGAGACTCTTTAGCTGCTCTGCCGTTGGTTCGTCGTCGTTGGGCAGGAACTCTCCATCGCGATTGTAGAAGAGAGCCCACAGTTTCTTAAGGAATCGGTGGCAGCCGTCGATACCGTTTGTATCCCAAGGCTTTGACTGCTCAACAGGACCGAGGAACATCTCGTAAAGACGAAGTGTGTCGGCACCGTATTTCTCCACTATCATGTCTGGATTCACCACGTTGAACATCGACTTCGACATCTTTTCGATAGCCCATCCGCAGATGTACTTACCATCCTCGAGTATGAACTCTGCATTGGCATATTCAGGACGCCATGCCTTGAATGCCTCAAGGTCGAGCTGGTCGTTGCTCACGATATTCACATCCACGTGGATAGGAGTAACCTCATACTGGTCTTTCAGTCCAAGCGACACGAAAGTAGGATGGTCGGCTCCTTCCTGGTTGATGCGGTATACGAAGTTGCTTCGTCCCTGTATCATTCCCTGGTTTACGAGTTTCTTGAATGGCTCGTCGGCACATGAATAGCCGCTGTCATACAGGAACTTGTTCCAGAAGCGAGAATAGATCAAGTGACCCGTAGCATGCTCAGTACCACCTACATAGAGGTCTACATTCTGCCAGTATTCGTCGGCTTCCTTGCCAACGAGAGCCTTGTCGTTCTTCGGATCCATATAGCGCAGGTAGTAAGCCGAAGAGCCTGCAAATCCCGGCATGGTGTTGAGTTCGAGAGGGAATATGGTCTTGTTGTCGATGAGCGACTTGTCCACCACCTCTTCCTTCACTGTGTCCCATGCCCAGCACTTGGCGCGTCCCAATGGCGGCTCGCCTGTCTCGGTTGGCTTATACTCATCTATCTCTGGCAGAAGCAGTGGCAGCTTCTCCTTCGGTATCATATAAGGCATTTCGTCCTTATAGAATACTGGGAACGGCTCGCCCCAATATCTCTGACGAGAGAAGATGGCATCGCGCAGACGATAGTTCACCTTTACCCGACCGAGATTGTTCTCTGTGACGAATTTCTTTGTTGCGGCAATGGCTTCCTTCACTGTCAATCCATTGAGAGAGAAACCATTAAGAGCCTCTACCCCACCCTTCGGAGAATTCATCACTACACCTTCCTTGGCATCGAAGCTCTGCTCACTTACGTCGGCACCCTCGATAAGCGGGATGATGGGCAGGTTGAAGTGCTTGGCAAAGGCATAGTCGCGGGAGTCGTGGGCAGGAACAGCCATGATGGCTCCTGTACCATATCCTGCAAGCACATACTCGGAAATCCAGATTGGAATAGCATCGCCTGTGAATGGATTCACTGCGTATGAGCCTGAGAACACGCCAGTTACGCGGTGGTCGCTGATGCGGTCGCGCTCTGTGCGCTTCTTCACGTATGTTATATATTCATCCACTGCGGCACGCTGGTCGGCGGTTGTCAATTCATCCACGAGTTCGCTCTCGGGAGCCAACACCATGAATGTCACACCGAAAATGGTGTCGGCACGAGTAGTAAAAATGGTAAAATGCTTGTCGCTGTCCTTCACCTTGAACTCCATCTCGGTACCTTCCGAACGCCCTATCCAATTGCGTTGTGTCTCCTTCAGCGAGTCGGTCCAGTCAATGGTCTCCAGTCCGTCGAGCAGTCTCTGTGCGTAGGCCGACACCCTGAGACACCACTGGCGCATCTTCTGCTGCACCACTGGATAGCCGCCACGAACGCTCACTCCGTCAACCACCTCGTCGTTGGCAAGCACAGTGCCGAGCTTGGGACACCAGTTCACCATTGTCTCTCCAAGATAGGCTATTCGGTAGTTCATCAGCACTTCCTGCTTCTTCTTCTCTGAGAACGAGTTCCATTCAGAGGCAGTGAAATGCAGTTCCTCGGTGCAGGCGGCTGAGATATTTTCCGTACCCATCAGTTCGAAATGCTCAATGAGCTTGATGATAGGCTGAGCCTTCTGTGATGCGAGGCTGTAGTATGACTTGAACATGCGGATGAAGGCCCACTGTGTCCAGTGATAATAGTCGGGAGCACATGTGCGCACCTCACGGTCCCAGTCGAACGAGAAGCCTATCTTGTCCAACTGCTCACGGTAGTGGTTGATGTTTGCCACGGTGGTAATCTCCGGATGCTGGCCAGTCTGTATAGCATACTGCTCTGCAGGCAGACCGTATGCGTCATATCCCATTGGGTTAAGCACGTTGAATCCCTGCTGACGCTTGTAGCGTGCATAGATGTCGCTTGCGATATAGCCGAGCGGGTGTCCTACATGAAGTCCTGCTCCAGAAGGGTAGGGGAACATGTTGAGAACATAGAATTTCTTTCTGTTTTTGTCCTCTGTAACTTTGTAGGTCTTGTCTTCGACCCACTTTTTTTGCCATCTTTTCTCGATGTCTCTAAAGTTGTATTCCATTATATCTTGTATTTTTTAAGTTTTCGTTTCACAATCAAGTATCTTTTTATTCAACTTTTCAGGAGTTAAGGAGTTAAGGAGTTAAGACAATAGTAAAGAGCGCAAAGTTCTAAGGCTTAAACATTCGTCTTAACTCCTTAACTCCTTAACTCCTTAACTCCAAGATCACACTCCTCTTTCTTCCAAAAGTTGAGTAAAAATGTCGTTATTGTGTGCAAAGTTACAACTTATTCTTAATATATAATGTATTTAGATGCAGTTTTTTTGTTTTTTTCCTCTTTTTGTTTTGTTTTTAGCCCGACTTTGAGTAATTTTGCAGTCCAAAGCAAATTTTTATATCGTTTATGGCAAAGAAAGACAACGAACTGACTCCGATGATGAAGCAGTTCTTCGACCTTAAGGCAAAGCATCCCGATGCGGTACTTCTGTTCCGCTGCGGCGACTTCTACGAGACTTATTGCGAAGACGCCATCACGGCATCGAAAATACTTGGCATCACTCTTACACGACGTAACAACGGTGCATCGGCAGGGTCGGAGATGGCGGGTTTTCCACATCACGCTCTCGACACTTATCTGCCAAAACTCGTGAGGGCGGGTAGGAGAGTGGCTATATGCGACCAGCTTGAAGATCCTAAGCTGACGAAGAAACTCGTCAAGCGCGGCATCACCGAGCTTGTCACTCCCGGCGTGGCCATGAACGACAATGTGCTGAACTATAAGGAAAACAACTTCCTGGCCGCCGTACATTTTGGAAAGACTGCCATGGGAGTGTCGTTTCTCGACATCTCAACAGGAGAGTTCCTCACAGGAGAAGGCACTCCAGACTACGTTGAAAAACTTCTCACAAACCTTGAACCAAGGGAAATACTCGTGGACAGGGTGAAGAAAAAAGACTTCGATGAGCTATTCGGACAAAAATACTTTACATACGAACTTGATGACTGGGTGTTTACCGAACAGTCGGCCTTGGGTAAGCTCACAAGCCACTTCGCGGTAAAAAACCTTAAGGGATTCGGCATCGACCACCTGAAAAGCGGCATAGTGGCTGCGGGTGCTATACTACAATACCTTGAGATGACCCAACACACCCATATCTCACACATCACTTCCATCGCACGACTGGAAGAGGAGAAATACGTACGTCTCGACAAGTTCACCATAAGAAGCCTCGAACTGGTGCAGACTCTTCAGGAGGACGGCACATCACTCCTCGACGTTGTAGACCAGACGGTTACTCCTATGGGAGGCCGCATGCTGCGCAGATGGCTCGTATTCCCACTGAAAAACCAGCGACAGATAAACGACCGTCTCGACATGGTGGAATACTTCTTCCGCGAACCGGAGTTCCGCGAGCTTACCGACGAACAACTACACCGCATAGGCGACCTCGAACGCATCATATCGAAAGTGGCTGTGGGAAGGGTGTCGCCACGGGAAGTGGTACAGCTGAAAAACGCACTCGAAGCAACACAACCCATAAAGACCGCATGCCTCTACGCAAAAAACGACGCACTGAAAAGGGTAGGGGAGAGACTCAACCTATGCGAGTCGATAAGAGAGAGAATAGCAAGGGAGATAGAACCTGACTCTCCACAACTCGTAAACAAGGGAGGGGTGATTCGCGACGGTGTGAACGAGGAACTCGACAAACTAAGACAAGTGGCATACCACGGCAAAGACTACTTGCTGAAAATACAGGACCGTGAACAAAAAGAGACTGGCATACAGAGTCTTAAGATAGGGTATAACAATGTGTTCGGCTACTATCTCGAAGTAAGAAACACTTACAAGGAACTCGTGCCTGAGACATGGATAAGAAAGCAGACACTGGCCAACGCCGAACGATATATCACCCAAGAACTGAAGGAATACGAGGAAACCATACTCGGGGCAGAGGAAAAGATACTGTCGCTCGAAATGCGGCTCTTCAACGAACTTGTATTGGCCATGCAGGAGTTCACCCCCCAGATACAGATAAACGCCAACCT
>CALZAP010000095.1 GCA_945614335.1 uncultured Prevotella sp. | reverse complement strand
TCACTCTTTTTTATTCTCTATGCTATCGTTTTGTGTGTCAAAGAGGTTGTTGGAGGTTTGCTTCTTTGAGTAGTCTCCCCACTCGTATACTTTCACCAAGTCGAAGCTGGCGAGTTGCTCTCCAGTGTCGTAATCCTCAAACACACCTTTGAATCTCAATGTGCCGCCGCGGGAGTAGAGGTCGTAGCTGCTGTCGATGATGATGCGATAGCCGTCGTCGTAGTCAAGATAGATGCGTCCGTTTCTAACTCTCCATTCAAACTGGCAAGTGTAGCATCTTCCGCGGTAGTCCCAGTCGCGTTCTTCTCCCCATCCTCCTCTTGAGAAGTCGCCGTCTTGTACAACCTTTATCTCTGTGTCCCAGTCTTCAGAGTAGCCGTAGCGGTCGTTGTAGTAGTTGCCGTAGATGGTTCCTTGCCATATTCCGTCGAGGTCGTATGCCATTTCAGTGTCGTCGTCACAGCTTGTGAGCGTGAAGGCCGTGAAGATAATCATCATCATCGTGCCGATGTTACCAAATATTCTTTTCATAGTTGTCATTTTTTTTATTATGTTTATTAATTTGGTTGCAAAATTAGTGAAATAGCGTTGTCGTTTGCAGAGAAATATCCTATATGGGAATAGGGATTTTCCTATTTTGCCGTTTTCTTGCCGAAATCGGGGTCGATTTTCAGCAGCGAAGCCACCACGTAGGTCATTGCGCAGCAAACCATGACAATAATGAAGAAGGCCCGGTAGCCCACAGCCTCTTGCAGCGCTCCTGCCACAAGTCCTGGAAGCATCATCGAGAGGGCCATGAATGCCGTGCAGATGGCATAGTGGCTGGTCTTGTGTTCTCCCTGACTATAATATATAAGGTATAGCATGTATGCGGTGAATCCGAATCCGTAGCCAAACTGCTCGATGAAGATGCCTGTGCTGATGACAAGCAGGTTGGTGGGCATGGCGTAGCTGAGATACACATAGACGATGTCGGGTAGGGTGATGGCCATCACCATGGGCCACAGCCATCGCTTCAGTCCGTGTCGGCTGGCGGCTATACCGCCGAGGATGCCGCCGAGTGTCAGTCCGATGATGCCCACTGTGCCTTGTGCCAGTCCGTATTCGGAGTCGGAGAGTCCGAGGCCTCCGTTGTGCTGATGGTCGACGAGGAAGAGAGCCGACACCTTTGCAAGCAGTCCTTCGGGCATGCGGTAGAAGAGCATGAAGCAGATGCCCACCACTACCTGTGGCTTGCAGAAGAAGGTGCGTATGGTCATGAGAAGTTCGTCGGCCAGCTTTTTCGCTCCCAACTTGCCGTGGTCGCTGTCTTCCTTCGGTCTTGGCAGCACCCAGCTGTGGTAGAGCCATAGGGCGATGAAGAGTCCCGCCACGAAGTAGAACATCAGGCTCCATGAGTATCTCACGTTGCGCGTCATCACAGCCAAGTTGCCTGCCAATGCCACGAGCATGCCTTGTCCGAAGATGGTGGCTATGCGGTAGAACGTGGACCTGATGCCCACAAACCAAGCCTGCTGGTGGCTGTTGAGTCCGAGCATGTAGAAGCCGTCGGCGGCAATGTCGTGTGTGGCGCTGGAGAAAGCCATGAGCCAGAAGAAGCAAAGCGAGCCTTGCAGCCACCACGATGTCGGTATGGTGAAGGCCACTCCTCCGAGAGCCGCTCCGATAAGCAGTTGCATGGTAGTCACCCACCATCGTTTACTCTTGATGATGTCTACAAACGGGCTCCAGAATGGTTTTATCACCCAGGGCAGGTAAAGCCATGAGGTGTAGAGGGTGATGTCGGTGTTTGACAATCCCATTCGTTTATACATTATAAGCGAAACGGTCATTACCGTAACGTAAGGAATGCCTTCGGCAAAGTATATGCTGGGCACCCAGGCCCATGGGTTTCTTTTTTTCATTATATCTGGTTTATTGTTTCGTTCTTTTCAGGAGTTAAGGAGTTAAGGAGTTATCGCTCCCGTTGGTCGCTGGGAGTTAAGACGTATGATTTGAGCGCAGAGTTCTAAGGCTTAAGCATTTGTCTTAACTCCTTAACTCCTTAACTCCTTAACTCCTTAATCATACATCCGTTTAATGTCTGCTCCGCGGTAGTAGTGGAGGAGGATGGAGTCGTAGTCGTATCCGTTTTCGCTCATCATCGCGGCACCTATCTGGCAAAGGCCTACGCCATGTCCCCAACCTGCACCGGTGATGGTGAAGTGCTGCGGGATGCCGTTAGCGTCGAGGTCGGAACGCTCCACTATGAATGCACTGCTGTAGAGATGGGTCTTGCTCAGAGTGCGTCTTATTTCGAGTTCCTTGCCGATGATGAGAGATTTTTCCGTTCCGACGATTTTCAGTCGGCAGATGCGTCCGCTCTTTCCGCGTTCCACGGGCACGAGGTCTACGATGTCGCCGAAGTTATCCTTCGTTTTCTCGCAGATGATGTCGTGGAGCTCTTCTTGCGTGTATTCCACTTTCCAACGGTAGAAGTCGGGAGTCTCCTGGTCGTAGTCGTTCAGCACCTGTGCCAGTATTCGCTGGTCGGCAGTGTTGCAGAAGGAGGCGGGCGAAGACTTTATCCACTCTGTGGCAGCCGCCTCGTTTCTTAGGTCGGGCAGAGCTCCGTTGCCGTCGCGAATGGCCAAGAGATAAGGCTTTGGGGTGTTCTCCCAGCAATATTGGAACTCTTCGGTGACGCCTCCGCAGCATTTGCTGAAGCGGGCGTCGCAAATCTCGTCGCCGTAGACAAGCACCTGTCCGCGGGTCGCCCTGATGGCGTTTATCACATCCTGTCGGCCTTCCTCCGTGATGCCTTGGTAGCGTTGGCAGTGGTCGTCGGCACACACGTCGAATATGGTGTGGTCTTCCCTGTCGTACCATCTTATTATCTCATCGTCTTTTTTCACGAACGAGAAGAAGTTGTTTTGTCCGTCTTTCAGGTTGTGGCGTTTTTCTATCTGTGCCAGCAGCCAGCTTCTTGAAATCACGGCGTGCGCCTTAAGCAGTTCAGCCGACGAGGTGGATCGCATCTCGCTTGATATAACACTGGAGAGATAAAGTTCCACTGGCAACTGGTTGATGGCGGTAATCTTGTCTGCCTCCACCACGAGTCTCAGTGTGCCGTTGAAGGTTTGTGTCTGCTGTCTCTGCCAGTGGAAGTCCACGCCGATGGTCACGTTGTCGAGCGAGAACGAGGCGTTTTCCTCCTGTGGCACGAAGGTGAGTTCGCGATACAGGTTGTCGCGCCAAAGTATGCCACCTTCAGAGAATTTCACCGTCTGTGGTCCCACGATGCTTTCTCCCTTTGCGGTGTAAGGGGCGTTGAGCATGAAACTGATTTCCTGGGCGCTGAGTATTCCCACGCTCACTTCAGGTTCTGTTTCGTATGTCTTGTGCTTCGAAGTGGATAGCGACTGGCATGTAAGTCGTTTTCTCACGTTGTCGGCATCAGCGTCTTTCAGTGCCACTTCCCTCAGTATCTCCACTGCCTGTTCGGCAGAGAGCTTGTTGTAGTCCTCTTCCCTTGGCGTGATGATAAGTCCTGCCATGTCGAGAGCTCCCGGGCTTACGAGACATTGTTTTTCGCCGGTAGCGTAATAGCAGTCAGGGCGGTGTTTTTCCCTTGGTATCACCACGGCGATGAAGTCGTCTCCCCGTTTCCATGCGATGACGTTCATCATGGGCTCTGTCTCTCCCTCGTGTTTCGGCAGTACGTTATAAGTCCTTTCGAAGAATTTCTCCATTTTCTTTGTGTCCTTGCTTTTAAGGAGAATGGCGAAACAGAGATAGTCGCTCACTTGCCAGATGCCTTCCCCATCGTCGTCGGTGAGCAACGGGGTGAGGTTGCGGCTCAGTCGCTGCCAGCTTTGTTGCAGGGGCAGCAGACCGGTAGTGCCGGCCTGGAAGTGGGCGTGGTCGGGAGCCGACGCACCGCATTTCGGCCCGTTGTAGAACACCATAAGGTCGGGATATTGCGTGAGCATTGACATCATCTCGTCGAAGTTGCCCATGATGCGTTGCGGCTCATGGCGCTTCGAGGGGATGGTGAAGTGGGTGGGCAGTATGGGGAACGGGTTGACGAGCAGTTCGAAACGGTTGTCGAAGAATTTCTTGAACTGCTCCTTCGGGCGGTTTGCCTCGCAGAGGAAGCACACCCTTTCCTTTAATGACTGTCGGTCAATCTTTGCCTCGGTCGACGTGATGCGTGCGGGATTGAACTGCAGAGTGAGTGTGTGCTCTTCGTACTGTAGTTCCCTTGTCACCACCTTTTGCAGGTCTTTATATCTGTTTCTTGCCTCGTCCCATGTCTCTATCTGCCTGTTGAAGAATCTCAGCAGTGTGCTGTCGGCCATGATGTCTTCCTTGCCTTTCAGCATTTGTTGTCTGGCGGAAATCTCGAGAGTGCGCAGGCGGTCTTTGTAGAGATTGTTGGCGTTAATCTTCTCTATGCTGAGGGCGGCGTCGCTGTTGCCTCCCCATCGTCGGCAGAGGTAAAGCTCGTCGAAGATGCGTCCTATGCGGTAGCGGCGTGAGAAAATGAGACCGAGGGCATAGTCTTCGCCGTAGCTTGTGTTCGGGAACTGGATTTGTCGTAGAAGAGGGGTGAAGAAGGCGCGTGGAGCCCCTAATCCGTTGATGCGCAACGCGTTGTTAGGACCGTTCTGTTCTGTCCACTCATGGTGGTCGATGAGTCCCGGCGGCAGGGTGTTGAGTTCGAAGTCGCACATCCTGTACGATCCGATTATCATGGCAGCCTTTTCTGTCTTGAATGCGTCCACTATGCGTTGCAGCGTGTCGTTGCCGCTGTAAAGGTCGTCGCTGTCGAGCTGTACGGCGAATCGTCCGCATCGGCTGTCGTTGATGGCCATGTTCCAGCATCCTCCAATGCCGAGGTCGTTTCTTTGCGGCACAATCCTTATCAGGGCGTCGGCTCTTCCTTGGTCGTTCATTGTTGCCACTATCTGTTCGAGTATGTGGCCTGTATTGTCGGTGGAGTGGTTGTCCACCACAATGACGTTATATTTGAAACTCGTCTTTTGGCTGAGTGCGCTTTCCACGGCGTCGCGAATGGTCTTTTCGCGGTTTTTCACCGGTATCACCACAGTAGCCTCCACGTCGAAGTCCTGTTCGTTGAAGTCGGGTGCCTTGTAGTCAGATGTGTCAATGAGTGCCCCTATGGCGTCGAGATGTCTTGTCACGGTTTGTTCCATATCTATCTGCACTTCCCTGTTTGCCGGGTTCACGTAGTCAAACTGTTTAGCCCCGCTTGCCCTGAGGTCTTTTTCCTCTTCTGTATAGAGGTATTCGTTGAGGTGGAATATCTCCCCCGAGCGGCTTAGGAACAGTCGCATGTCGTAGAGTCCGGCATACTTCATGTCGCAGTCTTCGTGTAGCCTTGCGTATTCGTGCATGATGTCGTTGTTGACCAGAATGAGCGAGCCGAAGTCGAAGTCGTCCCTTACGCTGCCTTTCTGGTAGTCGATGGCGGGATGCTGTTTTAGCTCTCCCCCTTCCATGGAGTAGTGGTCGCTGTAGACCATTGCGGCATTGGCGTCGCTTGCCACTCTCAGCAGTCTTTCGAGGGCAGAAGGTCCCATGTTGAGCTTGGTGGCCTTGGTCAGTATGAGCGAGTATTTTGCCGTGGCGAGCATTGCGATTTTCTTTATGGTAGCAGAGCTCGTCGGCCTGTCTACTTCTACGATGGTGCATCCCTCCGGAGCCTCGTCGTTGTCGATATTGTCTCCTGCCATTAGCAGGAAGATGTTCTGAATAGTGCGGCTGTCGCGCAGTTTGTTTATCTCGTCGTTGATGACGGTGATGTCTTCACAAGTCAGAAAACAGTCAATCTTTTGTCTCATCTCGTAAGTTTATAGATGGTTTCTTCGTATTCCTTTTTCAGTCTTGACATGATGTCCTCCACGGAGTCTATTGTCTTTATCTGCGATGCTATCTGTCCGATTTCTATTTCTCCACCGTCTATGTCGCCTTCGAAGATGCCTCGCTTTGAGGCGGCTCTTCCGAGTATTTCCTTTAGTTCTTCGGCTTCTGCACCACGCGCCTCCGCCTCGGCTATCTGAGTGTAGAGTTGGTTTTTCACGAGTCTTGTGGGAGAGATTTTTTTCAGGCAGAGCATGGTGTCGCCTTCTTCAAGGCTTGTACACCTTGTCTTGAACGCCTCTGCCGCCGAACTTTCCTTTGCCAAGGCGAAGAGAGTGCCTATCTGCACGCCTTCAGCGCCGAGTGCTTCCGCCGCAACGATGGCAGCCCCGGAGCC
>CALZAP010000094.1 GCA_945614335.1 uncultured Prevotella sp. | reverse complement strand
ATAACGAGAAAAGGACAAAGTCGATAAACGGGACAGTGAGCTATGTGGATGGCGACAGAATGGTGGTGGTAGTGCCTGACGGTACCGACACTGTGGGAATGCAGACAGCATCCTCGCTCTACGTCCAGCTTGGCTTCGACGAGACCACCTATAGGCTGATGTTTGAGGCTCTCGACCGGACTATCAGTGCCAGAGGCCGTCTTGGCTACTTGCGCGACCTTTTCTACAGCAACCAGAAGGCCGAAACATTCACTTTCGCACCGCTCAGCTTCCCGTTTCTCAATGTGTCGCAGGAAAGGGCCGTAAATGAGGTGCTTAGGGCAAAGGATGTGGCGGTGGTGCACGGACCGCCTGGAACAGGAAAGACCACAACGCTCGTGGAAGCCATCTACGAGACATTGAGGAGGGAAAACCAGGTGCTCGTTTGTGCGCAAAGCAATATGGCTGTTGACTGGATTTCGGAAAAACTCGTGGACAGGGGAATAAACGTGCTGCGCATCGGCAATCCTACAAAGGTGAACGACAAAATGCTCTCCTTCACCTACGAACGGCGCTTTGAAAGCCATCCAGACTATCCACAGCTTTGGGCGATAAGAAAAACCATACGCCAACTGAGAGCCAACCGCAAGAGGGGCGACAACAGCTTCCACCAGAAGATGGAACGACTGAAGGAGCGGGAGATAGAACTCGAACTGAGAATAAGAAACCAACTCTTCGGCGAGGCGAGGGTCATCGCATCCACTCTCGTGGGCAGTGCCAACCGACTGCTCGACGGAATGAAATTCGGCACGTTGTTTATCGACGAGGCGGCACAGGCTCTTGAAGCCGCTTGCTGGATTCCCATCCGGCGTGCCACAAGGGTGATACTTGCCGGCGACCACTGCCAGCTGCCTCCCACCATAAAGAGCATTGCAGCAATGAAAGGCGGACTCGACAAGACGCTTATGCAACGCATAGTGGAGCGAAAGCCTGAGGCTGTCACACTGCTGAAAATGCAATACCGCATGAACGAAGACATCATGAGATTCTCTTCTGATTGGTTCTACAACGGACAGGTGGAAGCGGCGCCGATGGTGAAATACCGCGGTATACTCGATCTCGACAAGGCCATTGAATGGAAAGACACGTCAGGCGACGCTTCGCACGAGGAATTCGTGGGCGACAACTTCGGACGCATAAACAAGGAGGAAGCCCAGCTGACACTACTTACGCTTGCTGAATATTTCGTGCGCATTGGCAGACAGCGTATCATTGACGAACGTATCGACGTGGGGATAATCTCGCCATATCGAGCCCAAGTGCAATACTTGCGGCACCTGATAAAGAAAACCGACTTCTACAAGCCTTTCAGGAAGATAATAGCCGTGAACACTGTCGACGGATTTCAAGGACAGGAATGGGACATCATAGTGATTTCTATGGTGCGCAGCAACGAGGAAGGGCAGATAGGATTCCTGAGAGACCTGCGACGAATGAACGTGGCGATAACGAGGGCAAGGATGAAACTCCTGATACTTGGCGACTCTGCCACTCTCACCCGACATCCATTCTATCGCCGGCTGAAAGAATACATTGACAGTTTGAGTGAAACAAATTAATTACAATCATTATGGATCACACCTTATATATATATAATGCGATGCTTTGGACGATGACTGTCATGGCAGTCTTCGTCTTTGTAGCCCTGTATTTCGTGAAGGCTGGATACGGAATGTTTCGAACCAAGGCATGGGGATGGTCGATAGACAATAAGGTGGCATGGGTGATGATGGAAGCACCAGTGTTTTTCGTCATGATGTGGATGTGGGTGAGCCAAGGCGCAACCATCGCCATGCCCGCATTTCTTGCTTTCCTGCTTTTCCAGCTGCATTATTTCCAGCGCTCGTTTGTATTCCCCTTGCTGATGAAGGGAAAGAGCCGGATGCCCGTTGCCATAATGATGATGGGCATCACGTTTAATTTCATCAACGGCTTCCTCTTGGGCAAGGGACTCTTCTGCTTTCCGCCGTCTTGCTTCAACGAGGGCGCGGCATTCTTCCTTCGCCCGCTGTCGCTCTTGGGCATAGCTGTCTTTTTACTTGGCATGGTTGTCAATCTTCATTCCGACCACGTGATACGCCATCTGCGCAAACCGGGAGACACCAACCATTACCTGCCGTCCAAGGGACTTTACCGTTATGTCACATCGGCAAACTATTTTGGTGAACTTGTAGAATGGACTGGCTTCGCTCTCTTCACAACGATACCTGCAGCATGGGTCTTCGTAATCTGGACAGCCGCCAACCTTGTTCCCCGCGCAGCTTCAATACACAAGCGCTATCGAGAGGAATTCGGCGAAGCCGTTGGCACAAGAAAAAGAATTATACCGTTCATATATTAATAGTGTTTACCCATTATTATACGCATTTATGAGAGATAAACTTATATACATTGAAGGAGAAGGGTTGAGAAATGGCATAAAAGAAAGCCACAACCGCCGGTTTAAGGGACATGACTACAGTGCCCCTGGAGCATATATGCTTACTATTGTGACAGAAGGCAGAATGCCTGTTTTTGGCACAATAGAGGGAAACATAAGGGCAGAAAGGATGTCGAAAGACTGGCCGCACCTCAATCCTACTCCTCTTGGAAAGGCGGTATTTGAAGAAGAAGCACCTAAAATCACCAAGACATATCCAATGGTGGAATTATGGCGCATCACAATTATGCCCGACCATATCCACATGATTATTTATATAAGGGAGAGACTACCTGAAGGCATGACATTAGGGAATATCATAGCCGGCTTCAAGGGAGGCTGCAGCCGGGCTTGGTGGCGGCTCCAGGAGGAAGGGAAAATGCCACTTGTTGCTGACACAACAAGCACAGGAGCTGTTAACAGAAAGGCACCCAACACGACAACGGCCCCAACAACAACGGCCCCTCAATTAGCAGCTCCCGTGCAAGCGACGTCAGTCGCTTGTGTAAATCGTCAATCCCTCTTCTCCCCTGGCTATAACGACCGCCTCCTAAAGAACTCCCGCCAACTCCAGGCTTGGAAAGAATATCTCGTAGATAATCCATATCGGCTTCTTGTCCGCCGCACTCTTCCGTCCTATTTCCAACGTTGCCTTGACGTCAAAATAGGTGACGAGACATACAGTACTTTCGGCAATTTCCTCCTTCTTAAAAAACCAGAGAAGCGCCAAGTGTTTTGCCATCGTAAAGCCCGCTACTGTCAGCTTACAGAAAAGGAAAAAAAAGAAAACCATATCGGATATCAAGCTCTCCCAGATGCACCAACCAGCATCCTATACACCGAAACAGAAGCATTCCAAAGAGAAAAAGACTCTCTCTTGGAGTCCGCTTTTTCGGGTATTCCACTTGTCACCCCTGGAATATCAGAAGGAGAAAAGATCATACTGAATACATGTATAAAATTTGGACTACCGGTTATCCACATCCAACACCAGAAAATCAATGACATGTGGAAACCAGAGAAATCACGCTTTGACTCATGTGTGGCAGGACATCTTCTGATTCTCATTCCAAAATCAGACAATATCAACACAGAGAGCAAATATTCAAATTTCCATAATATGAACGAACTTGCAAAAAAGATTTGCTCATTAGACACATATTCAACAACTTTTGCATCAACAATATATAAATGAAATATAACTATGGAATCGAAATTATTTACACCAGTGACAATAGGGCCTCTTACCCTTCGCAACAGAACCATACGCTCGGCTGCTTTCGAGAGTATGTGTCCAGGTAATGTTCCGAGCAAGGAACTGCTTGACTATCACCATTCTGTGGCAAAAGGTGGTGTGGGCATGACCACCGTGGCATATGCCGCCGTATGCCAAAGCGGACTATCGTTCGACCGACAGCTATGGATGCGCCCGGAGATAGTGCCTGGACTGCGCGAACTGACCGACGCAGTCCACAAGGAAGGCGCTGCCGCATCAATACAGCTCGGACATTGCGGAAACATGTCGCACAAGAGCATCTGCGGTTGCATGCCTGTGGGAGCATGCTCTGGATTTAACCTCTACTCGCCCACCTTTGTCAGAGGCTTGCGTGCAGATGAACTTCCAGGCTTGGCCAAGGCCTACGGAGACTCCGTGCGGCTGGCTCGTGAGGCTGGATTTGATGCCGTAGAGGTGCATGCCGGTCATGGATATCTCATCAGCCAATTTCTTTCTCCATCCACCAATCGCCGTAAGGATGAGTATGGCGGCTCGCTCGAAAATCGCATGCGCTTCATGGATATGTGCATGGACGAGGTGATGAAAGCCGCGGGCAACGACATGGCAGTACTTGTGAAGATGAACATGCGCGACGGATTCAAGGGCGGCATGGAACTCGACGAGACGCTGCAGGTGGCACGCCGACTGCAGGAAGACGGAGCGCACGCACTGATATTGAGCGGCGGTTTCGTGAGCAAGGCACCGATGTATGTCATGCGCGGCGAGATGCCTATCCGCACCATGACCCACTACATGACCTGCTGGTGGCTGAAGTACGGAGTGAGGATGGTTGGCAAGTATATGATTCCCACTGTGCCTTTCAAGGAAGCCTATTTCCTCGACGATGCGCTGAAGTTCCGCAACGAGCTGCCCGACATGCCGCTCGTATATGTCGGCGGTCTTGTGGCGAGGGAGAAGATCGACGAAGTGCTCGACCATGGCTTCGTGGCGGTCCAGATGGGACGCGCCCTGCTCAACGAGCCGGGCTTTGTCAACCGTATGCGCGAAGAAGAAAAGGCGCGCTGCAACTGCCGCCACAGCAACTACTGCATAGCCAGAATGTACACTCTCGACATGGCTTGCCACCAGCACCTTGGTGAGGAGTTGCCACGATGCTTGAAACGTGAGATTGACGAAATAGAACAAAGAGGATAATATGAGGAATTTACTACCTATATTCACACTTTCAGTGCTGCTGGCTTTCGCAAGTTGTTCCGACAAGCGAACTTCGGGCAAAAGCGGCGGTATTGACAGCACGCACACAAGGGAGTATATCTCGAAGATAAGCCTTCAGGAGCCGGAGCGTGCCCTTGCCATCATCGACACAATGGAGATGAACAAGGAGGCGTCGCCCTTCATCATCAATTTTTTGCGCTTTGTGGTGTATCACAACGGAATAGCAGACTACAAGATGGCCGACTACTACGGCAGACAGGCATTGAAAGACTCCATAGAACTGAAGAAAGACCCGCAGCTGCACTTTGTGCTTCTCAATACCTTGGCAAGCATTGCCAATGCCAACAGCCAGCATACGCAGTGTCTTGTATATTCGAGAGAGGCCATGAGGATTGCACGTGAGAACAATAACAAAGAGTATGAGATGGGGGCAAAGGGCTTTGTGGCTCTGAGCATGATTAAGCTGGGTGACGTGGAGGGAGGCATGAAACTGCATGAGGAAAGCATGCAGGAGGTGATAAAGATTTTTGATAAGAACTGCAATCTCAATACGGCTGATGTAGCATTTACATTCTTTGGCAACTATTTTGCCACTCTCATGGGTTACAAAGAGTTTGATAAGGCGGAACAGCTTATTCCCGACCTGCTCTATGTCACCCGAAAACTTGATACTATCGGGGGAATAGAGATGGAAGGCTATGCAGAATACCGCCGACTCCATACCTACGGATTGCTGATGGACTACTACGGCAGGACGGGCAACATCAAGGAGGCGGAAAAATATCTGGCGAAAATACAGAAGTCTAAGCTGGCGGGAACACTATCAGTTGAAGCCCTTGTCTCAGATCATTATTGCAACGTGAAAGACGTGAAACACCTTGCGGAGATAACGGCACGCATAAGGAAAAACACCGTGGCTGCAAACGACACCCTGTCGGAGTTCTTCGTGGGATATGTGCTCGAAAGCGAGAAATTCATCAGTAGGGAACGGGGCAACTACCGTGAGGCTCTTGAGAAGGCGGAGGTGATAAACAGCGTGAAGGACTCTATTGTCAAGCGCAACAACGAGCAGGACGGTGTGCGACTTTCCAAAATATATGAGACACAGGAGAAGGAACGATTGCTGTCAGAGAAGGACGCACAGTTGGCGAAGCACAAGAACATCTTTGTCATTGTGATTGTGGTGATGGTGCTTGGCTCTGTGTTTATTGTGCTCCTCTTGCTGTTCAACCGCAGGGTGAACCGCCGCAATAAGACCATCGTTGCAACCATCAACCAGATGATGCAGAATGAAGGCGAGCTGACACGACTGAGACTCAACGACAACAGCAATGCGGAGAGTAATAATCCCGACGAGATGAGACTCATGCAG
>CALZAP010000093.1 GCA_945614335.1 uncultured Prevotella sp. | reverse complement strand
GTTCCACTGCAAAGAAGGAGCGTATGTCGGAACTGAACAAGACCATCAACTGGCAACCGGAATCGACAGGTACAGGACGATTCGGCAACTGGCTCGACAACCTCAACGACTGGAACCTCTCGCGTTCGAGATATTGGGGCACTCCACTTCCTATATGGCGCGACGAGGACGGACTGGAGATATGTATCGGAAGCATGCAGCAGCTGTATGATGAAATAGAGAAGGCTGTGGCTGCGGGAGTGATGGAGAGCAACCCGTTGAAGGATAACGGATTCGTTCCAGGCGACTATTCACAGGAAAACTACGACAGGATAGACCTCCATCGCCCGTATGTGGACAATATCTTCCTCGTGAGCGACTCAGGAAAGGTGATGAAACGTGAGTCTGACCTTATTGACGTGTGGTTTGACTCAGGCTCCATGCCTTACGCTCAAATCCACTATCCTTTCGAAAACAGAGAACTGATAGACAAGAGAATAGCATATCCGGCTGACTTCATCAACGAGGGAGTGGACCAGACCCGTGGATGGTTCTTCACTCTACATGCCATCGACACCATGGTGTTTGACTCTGTGGCTTTCAAGAACGTGATCTCGTCAGGACTCGTTCTGGACGCCAAGGGAAACAAGATGTCGAAACACGTGGGAAATGTGGTGAATCCTTTCGAACAGATAGAGAAATATGGTGCTGACCCTGTGCGCTTCTACATGATGACCAACTCCGAGCCTTGGGACAACCTGAAGTATGACCAGGAAGGCGTGGACGAGGTGAGACGCAAGTTCTTCGGAACATTATACAATACTTACTCGTTCTTCAGCCTCTATGCAAACGTCGACGGATTTGACTATTCGCAACCAGACGTGCCTATGGCTGAGCGTCCGGAAATAGACCGATGGATACTTTCAGTGTTACATTCACTGATAAAGGGAGTGGAGCGTGAAATGGACAACTATGACCCAACCCGCGCCGGACGACTGATAGAGAATTTCGTGAACGACGACCTCAGCAACTGGTATGTACGCCTGAACCGCAAACGCTTCTGGGGCAAGGAGATGAGCACCGACAAGCTCTCTGCCTACCAGACACTGTATATCTGTCTTGAGACAGTGGCGAAGTTGCTGGCCCCGTTTGCTCCTTTCTATGCCGACCAGCTTTATCTCGACCTCACCAAGGCTACCGGCAGGGACAATGTATGCTCTGTTCACCTTGCCACATTCCCGAAGGCTGATGAAGAGATGATAGACAAAGACCTTGAAGACCGCATGGCCATGGCACAGAAGATAACATCCATGGTGCTTGCCCTTCGTCGCAAGGTGAATATCAAGGTGCGCCAGCCACTGCAGGCTATAATGGTTCCGGCTGTTGACGATTCACAGCGCAAACACATTGAAGCCGTAAAGGACCTCGTGATGAACGAAGTGAATGTGAAGGAACTGAAATTCGTTGAAGGTCAGGGAATTCTTGTCAAAAAGGTAAAGTGTAACTTCAGGACCATGGGTAAGAAGTTTGGCAAGATGATGAAGGCTATTGCCGCCTCAATGACTACATTGGAGCAAGAGCAGATAGCTGAACTCGAGCAGAACGGATTTATCAACCTTGACATCGAGGGAAATGCCGTAAAGGTGGAAGCTGCAGACGTTGACATCATCAGCGAGGATATACCCGGATGGCTCGTAAGCAATGAAGGCAACCTGACCGTGGCTCTTGAAGTGGAGCTTACAGACGAACTTCGCAACGAGGGCATGGCGCGCGAACTCATCAACCGCATACAGAATCTCCGCAAGGATGGCGGACTGGAAATAACAGACCGCATAAAGGTGACCGTGAGCGATGCAGAACCAGTGAAGAAGGCTGTGGAGAGCTTTGGCGACTATATCCAGACCCAGGTGCTTGCAGACTCAATAGCACTGGCAGACAACGACGGACTGGAGGTTGACCTCGATGTGGTAAAGGTCAATATAAGCATTGAAAAATGCTGAGTTGATAATTGCTTGAATACCTCTAAATATCTTAAAAATGGAAGAAAAGACACGTTACAGTGACCAAGAGCTCGAAGAGTTTAAGGCCATAATTGAAGAAAAGCTCAGACTCGCCAAGCGCGACTATGATGAAATGATGAACACCCTGATGAACAAAAACGGCAATGATGTTGACGACACATCGCCAACATATAAGGTGCTCGAAGAAGGAAGTGCCACCCAATCAAAGGAGGAGCTCATCCAACTTGCCAGCCGCCAGCAAAAGTTCATCCAAGGACTGGAAGCGGCAATGGTACGCATAAAGAACAAGACTTATGGTATCGACCGCATAACAGGCAAGCTCATACCAAAGGAACGACTGAGAGCAGTGCCTCATGCCACCCTTAGTGTCGAGTCAAAGCAGAAACGCAAATGAGCTCAATGTCAAGGACAATGACAAGGGCAAGAAACGCCCTGATTATACTGGTCTCAATACTCGTCGTGGACCAAGTCTCGAAAATTCTCGTGAAGACAAATATGACCCTTCACGAGAGTTTCGAGATATTCTCATGGTTCAAGATAATGTTTATTGAAAACAACGGTATGGCGTATGGCATGGAGCTCGGCAGTAAACTGGCTCTCTCGCTCATGAGGTTTGCGCTTATTGCCATACTCGTGCAGTATATCATTCGTGAATTGAGAAACAATTCCAGATGGGGATATGTCGTGTGTCTGGTGATGATTTTGGCCGGAGCTGTCGGAAACATGATCGACGGAATGTTCTATGGCGTGGTGTTTGACGCATCGACACCATATACTGTCTCTTCACTGGTGGCACCGGGTCAAGGCTATTCCTCTTTCTTGTACGGGAAGGTGGTTGACATGCTGTATTTTCCTATCATTGACACAGTATTGCCAGAATGGGTTCCTTTCTATGGAGGAGAACCGTATGTGTTCTTCAGTCCGGTGTTCAATATTGCCGACTCTTCGATAAGTGTTGCAGTGGCTTTGTTGCTGCTGTTTTACAGACAGGAATGTTCCGAACTTTCATGGTCGAGGATTTTCGGTATCGACGAACGAGAAGATAAGGCTCAAAAGAAAGAATTAAAGTAAAACGTGAAATGACTACAAGACAGGTAAAGGTCTTCTTTTTACTTATTGCCGCTATTGTAACTGTAGGTTGTAAACCCACCGTGCCAAGTGAATACATCTCTCCCGACGAGATGGAAGATGTGCTTTACGACTATTACATGTCGCAGGCCATGGCCACCGTAGACTCAAAAGACGGCAGGATAGAGTACAACAGACGCACATACTTCCTGGCTGTATTAAAAAAACACGACCTTACCGAGGCTCAGTTCGACTCTTCCATGGTTTACTACTACAGAAGGGCTGACTACCTGAGAAAGATATATGCAAGACTTGAAGACAGGATGAACCTGGAGGCGGAGGGAACTGCCGCCAGTTCACAAAGACGTCGTTTCATCTCAAGCGTGGACACTGCGGACATCTGGAGGGACAAGAAGGCTTTTATGCTTGTCCCTTCTGTTCCGTACAACAGGTTTGACTTCGAAGTGAAGGCCGACACCTCGTTCCGAAAGGGTGACACCTACCTTTTGTCGTTCGACACAAACTTCATCTATCAAAGCGGTTCGAAGGATGCGGTATTGTATCTTGCCGTAAGATACGACAACGACAGTGTGGCTTCATACAGCCAGAATGTGATGGTGTCGGGCTATACGCAAATGAGGGTCGTGCCAAACAACGAGCATCTTGTAAGGGATTTGAGGGGATTTGTGTATCTTGATAAAGGACGTGACGAGTCTTCAACACTTAAGCTGATGTTTATCAACAATATACAGATGTTGAGAATGAGAAAGCCCAAGGACACTGAGCCTGCTCAAAAAAAGTACTACACATAACTCAAACGCCCAAACTTAACTACCAAAACTCCAGACTCCATATCCAAACCTGCAGAAAGTCTGCCCAAGAGACCAAACGCAATGGAGAATGCGGACTTGAAAATAAAAAAGGTGAACGAACGATAATAATGAGAAAAGTTGCTGCACACAGGGTGGCCGTCGACAATAGGACAGTAAGGATGGGAGTGGTGGAAATAGTTGACGGACTGGTGAATAGGGTGAGGGAGTTTCACGGTGAGGAACCTCAGACGGAATGGTTGCCGGGTGAAGTCAGTATCGTTACAGACGAGGACGGAAAAGCCCGGGCATACTACCAAGGTGAAATATTGACTAATTAAAAACAGAATATTATGAATCTTAAAGTACGTTTAGCTGCAATGAACTTCCTTGAGTTCGCGGTATGGGGAGCATACCTCACTTCCATGGGAAGGTATCTCGGCGAAATCGGATTAGGGGCAAACATCGGTTTCTTCTATTCCATGCAGGGAATAGTGTCGTTGTTTATGCCCGCCATTATTGGTATTGTGGCTGACAGATGGGTTCAGGCTCAGAAAATGCTCGGCTATTGCCATCTCTTGGCTGGCGGACTGATGGTGGCCTTGGCTTATTATTGCATGACTAACGAGCAGGCAATAGAGACATCTGTCGTGTTTTCATTATATTCTTTTTCTATCGCTTTCTATATGCCTACATTGGCATTGTCCAATTCCGTAGCTTTCAACGCATTGCAAAAAGCCGGCATGGACACGGTGAAGGACTTCCCGCCAATAAGGGTTTTCGGCACCATCGGATTTATCATTGCCATGTGGTTTGTGGACATCATGGATTTTGAAGCCAGCCAGATGCAGTTCATGACCTCCGGAGTATTGGGAATCATGCTTTTCCTCTATTGTTTCTCTTTGCCAAGGTGTGAAGTGAACCGTAGCAAGGAAAAAAGCTCGTTTGCGGAAGCATTCGGCCTGAAGGCTTTCTCGTTGTTAAAACAGAAGAAGATGGCATTGTTCTTCCTTTTCTCGATGATGCTCGGTGTAAGTCTTCAGATTACCAACGGCTTTGCCAATCCTTTCATTGCCAGCTTCGCGTCGATGCCGGAATATGCTGACACGTTTGGCGTGAGACATACCAACATCTTGTTGTCGCTGTCTCAGATAAGCGAGACATGCTGCATACTGCTTATTCCTTTCTTCATGAAGAGGTTCGGTATAAAAAACGTGATGTTGATAGCCATGATGGCATGGGTGTTGAGATTCGGGCTTTTCGCACTTGGCGACCCCGGAAATGGCGTGTGGATGTTTGTGCTTTCAATGCTTGTTTATGGCGTTGCCTTTGATTTCTTCAACATCAGTGGCGCGTTTTTCGTTGATATGAATACCGACGCGAAAATGCGTTCAAGCGCACAGGGACTGTTTATGCTGATGACAAATGGAATAGGAGCCACCATTGGCACATTGGCGGCACAATGGGTGGTTAACCAATATACCATTACAGAGAGTTTTGGCGACAATTCATTCATCGTGGGCGAATGGTCCACATGCTGGTTTATATTTGCCGCTTACGCTTTATTTGTTGCAATAACCTTCACTTTGGTTTTCAGACCTGTAGACCCTAATAAATAACTCAACGATAATATGAAAGAAGTCAGATTTTTCTATGTTCCTGATGCTCCGAGCCGGGAAGAGATGCCTGAAGAGGAAGCTATGCATGCCCTGCGAGTGTTACGACTTAAGACGGGCGACACAATGATGATTACCGACGGCTGTGGCAATTTCTTTGAAGCGGAAATCACCCTGGCTGCCACAAGGCGATGCTTGTATAAAATCATTCGTACCTTGCCGCAGACAAAGCCTTGGCATGGCAAAATACACCTTGTGGTTTCGCCCACGAAAATGATGGAACGAATGGAATGGATGGTGGAAAAAGCTACAGAAATCGGATTCGACAGGATATCGTTCCTTAACTGTGACAATTCGGAGAGAAGGGTGGTGAAAACCAAAAGGCTCGAGAAAATTGTGGTAGCCGCCATGAAACAAAGCAGAAAGGCCGAGAAACCCATCATTGACGAGATAGAGTCGTTCGAAGAGTTCATCTCACGTCCTTGTGAAGGTGCGAAATATATTGCACATTGCTATGAGGAGTTTGAAAGAACCGACTTCTTCAATGACGTAATGTCTCTCGACAAGGATGCTGAACTGACTGTATTGGTTGGCCCGGAAGGTGATTTCTCTGTCGAGGAGGTGAAAAAGGCAATGGAGGCGGGATATAAGTCCATATCATTAGGCGACTTCCGCCTGAGAACTGAAACCGCCGGGCTTTCGGCTGTGATGATGGCCAATCTGGCTAAACGAAGATAGCATTTTATTATTAGGTATAAATGAAGAGTTTTTTTAAGTACTTTGCCGCTCGTTTGCTCC
>CALZAP010000092.1 GCA_945614335.1 uncultured Prevotella sp. | reverse complement strand
CGGTCCGAGGTAGAGGTTCTTTGAAAGTCTCACAGCATACGACGCCTTAATCCTCGCCTGCCATCGTTTCATTTCCGAACCGTTGTCGTCGTTGTCGCAGCTGTCATAGCCTATTCCCCAGAAGCCGGAAGGGAAAGAGAAGAAGTATACTGTGTATTTCAGTCGCGACTTGTCCTGAGGGAAGATGTTTGTGCCGCGAATGCCGAGGAGGTAGAATCCCACGGTGGAGACATCGCTGAACAACGAGACGTTGGATGGCGGCAGGAGTGTGTCGGAGGGACAGGTGCGGTAAAGTCCGGCAGCCACAAGTCCCAGTCCGAACTTGATGTCTGAGTTGTAGTGCGGACCGCCGATAACGCTGAAGTCAAACTTCTTGTGTTTCTTGTTTTTGTTGGCGTCGTTGAAATAGTCGAGAAACTTGTCAAACCACGACTTCTTCTTCACCACAGTCGTATCAGCCACAACAGTATCAGCGCCACCGGTCTCTCCCTGCGCCATAGACATGCCGCAGGAGCAAAAGCACAGAAATATGGTCAATACAACACTTTTCATACTGTTAATACACCAGTTTCACATTGTCCACCCACAGCGTGTTGCCTGGCGATCCTATGTAAGCTCCGCCATGGCTTGACAGGAATTGCAGTACCATGTGGGTAGGCGTTTCGTCGTCAGAAGCCCATCCCGTCTCCTTCACCGGCACGTTCACTCCCTTGGAGTTCCGGGCATAGTCTATGGAGCGGAGTTTCATTGTCTCTTCCACGTATTCAGGCGATTTTCTTATGTCGCCATACATTATCTTACATGTCTTTCCATTAATCCATTCGTTGGTCGACTTGTCGTAAGTCACCACCATCGTGCCCACACGTTTGGCCGTGATGTTCCCCTTTGCGTCCTCGTGCCTTTTCTGCAAGAGCAGCATCACTACGGCCTTGTCTTTTCCGTTCACCACACTGCTGCCTCCGAATCCGGTGAGCTTTATCCTGTTAGGCTCGCCGCTGGACTTGAATTTGTAGTCGAAACGCAAGGCCTTCGGACGTGAAGTGAAAGGCACGCCGCAGTTTTGGTATTTCTCGCCGTTCTTGGTTCCCGTGATGGGTTCTGTCATGTCGCCGAGAAACAGCGAACCGGCCGCCAACACGTTGATATTCACCAGTCCGAGCACTTTCACCCGTTCTATGTGAGTCTCCAGTCTGGCGCAATAGCCGTTGCCTCGTTTCTCCTTGTATACACAGTTGTTCGTCTTGGTTATTCCCGACACCTTAGCCATCACGTTCGACGTTCCCCAAGGCGAGCCGCCCAGGTTGCGGTATGCGTTGTTTCCGTCAAGATGTTTGTTTGGACCTACCTCATAAAGGGTTTTGTCGTTGCCACCGATGATGGCCGACTCATGTATGGTACGCGTGACCCACGAGTTCATGTCACCATACTTTAACATCACCGTCTTCTCCTGTGCATCTGCCTGATACAGGGTCGCAAGCAGTGCTAAAGACATAAATAATCGTTTTACACTCATAACAAAAAAGTTTTGGGTGCAAATATAGCTATTTTCTATCGATAAAAGTGAAAACCTATAGAAATAATATGGTTTTCTAACTTATAGAAACTAATTTTAAACATTCAGTTTTCTTCATCCACGTCGTCTATCACCTCTTTCACTTGTTCGAATGTGAATCCTCGTCCTATGGCGAAGCGGAGGAGTTTCTGGTTCATCTCGTAGTCGCTCTCCGCTTTGGTGGTCTTTCGCTTGCTTTGCAGCAAAGGTCGCAGCACGCAGATGTATTCGGCGTTGTCCACATCGTCGAGTGCTTCCTGCCGTATGCTGTCGTCGATGTGTTTCATCCATAGTGCCTGTTCTATCTTCCTCGGTCCCCACTTGTTGTATTTCAGTTTGTCGTTCACAAACGAGCGGGCATAGCGGCGGTCGTCAACATAGCGGTTTGCCACGAGATATTCCATAACGCGTTGCTGGGCATCGTCTTCAATGCCCCATCGTGTCATCTTCTCTTTCATTTCCGACGTGCAATGCTCTGATTGTGAGCATAGTGCAGCCAATTTCTGTAATGCTTGTTCTTCTGTCATGTCGTGGTTGTTTTAGTCGTGAGCTTGTTTCTTTCATAATGTGGTGTTACCACCTTTATAAATATTACAAGAGAAAGCAGGCAAATCACGGATCCTATAAGATAAACCATATAAAAGGTGAAATGCTGTGCTATCACTCCGCTCAACGTGATGCCTATGCCAAGGCCCACATCCCATGCCGTGAGATAGGTGCTCGTGGCCGTGGCGCGCTGGTCGTGTCGGGCAAGATTGATGTAGAGGGTGTTCATGGCGGGAAACATCGAGCCGAAACCTATACCGAGCAGGGCGGGAACAATGAAAAACATGGTGGAGGCAAGCCAGTGGCTGTCCACCACCGCAAAACGGCACAGTCCCAACATCAGGAAGGCGAGTATCACGGGATAGTAACCGGCATGTATACATTGTGTTACGTATCCTTGGTCTACCTTCTTCCCAGCAAAGATGCGCGACACTCCCATGCCTGCCGCCATCAGGGTGAAGAAAAAGCCTGTGGGCACGTCGAGCCGTATCTCGCTCGCATACATCGCCACAAAGTTTGTCGTGGCACCATAAGGTATAGAGAGCAACAGAAGAGCGACACTCACCGGTATGCCTTTAATCAAGATAAACCTGTCGAGCGACACCAAGGTACATCTCTTCGTCTCAGCCTTTGCCTCACTCTTCTCCTCCTTCTTTGTCTTGCTGACATTCTTTGCGCCTTTCCCTTTCTTCACGCCCAAGGCAAACATCAGTCCCACAAGGCTCACTGCCATACCTGTAAGGAAGATGCCGTTGTAGCTCACATGCCCATGCATGAAGAGTCCTGTCATGGGACCGAGGGCCATGGCGGTGTTGTTCATAAGTCCGTAGTAGCCAAGTCCTTCTCCTCTTCGGCTGCTGGGCATAATGTCGACACAGAGTGTGTTTCCTCCCACTGTCACTCCTCCGAAAGCCAGTCCGTGTATGGCTCTCAAGATGATAAACCAAGCGAGTGTGGCAGCAAACATATAGCTCGTGAGCATTGCCGTGCCGAGGAAGTAACAGAAGATGTAGATGGGCTTTCGCGGAAAACGGTCCATCAGGAATCCTGAGAACGGACGCACCGCCAGACAGCTCACGGTGTAGCAGCTGAGTATTCCTCCAAGCACCGCCTGTTCACATCCGAAAGTCTCTGTAAGGTAAAAGGGCAAAACAGGTATTAGCAGCCAAAACCCGAAAAACATCAGGAAGTTGGCTGCTAATATAAATATGTAACTTCGTGTAAAAAGCCTATCACTCATAAATGCTAAGTTGAAAACTTTCAATTTTCAACTTTCAATTTACTAATTTGCCGCCTCAAACTCCTTGAGGAAGCGGGTGTCGTTTTCTGAGAACATGCGGAGGTCGCTCACACGGTACTTCAGGTTGGTGATGCGCTCCACGCCCATTCCGAAGGCGTAGCCGGTATACACCTTGCTGTCTATGCCGCACTGCTCGAGCACGTTCGGGTCAACCATACCGCAACCGAGAATCTCCACCCATCCGGTGTGCTTGCAGAAGCCGCAGCCCTTGCCGCCGCAGATGTGGCAGGAGATGTCCATCTCGGCACTTGGCTCGGTGAACGGGAAGTAGCTCGGACGAAGGCGTATCTTGGTGTCGGCACCGAACATCTCACGGGCAAACGAGAGAAGCACCTGCTTCAAGTCGGTGAACGACACGTTCTTGTCTATATACAGTCCCTCCACCTGATGGAAGAAGCAGTGGGCACGGGCTGTGATGGCCTCGTTGCGGTAAACGCGTCCCGGGCAGATAATGCGGATTGGAGGCTGTGTGGTCTCCATCACGCGTGCCTGTACCGAACTGGTGTGCGAGCGCAGCAGGATGTTTTTCGTCACGTCGCCCAACTTGCTCTGCTCCACAAAGAATGTGTCTTGCATGTCGCGTGCGGGATGGTCGGCGGCGAAGTTCATCTTTGTAAACACATGAAGGTCGTCCTCCACCTCCGGACCGTCGGCAAGCACAAAGCCCATACGTGAGAAGATGTCTATTATCTCGTTTGTCACGATAGTAAGCGGATGACGTGTACCGAGCTTCACGGGATATGGTGTCCTTGTAAGGTCGATGGCCTGTGTGTCGCCCTCAGTTGTTTCGAGCTTGTCCTTAAGCTCGTTCAGGCGGTCGAGTGCCGTTTGCTTAAGCTCATTGATTTTCATTCCCACCTCTTTCTTCTGCTCGGCGGGAACATTTCTGAAGTCTGCCATAAGGGCAGTAATCGCACCTTTCTTGCTGACATATTTCAGGCGCAGTGCCTCTATCTCGTCAGCGTTCTGTGCATCCATATTCTTCACTTCTTCAAGAAGTAATGCTATCTTTTCGAGTATCATTTTTTATGAATTTATATAAATTTTGTGCAAAGGTAATATTTTTGTGCGAAAAAAGAGCATTTTATCAAAATAAAGTTGTACTTTTGCCGAAATTTCAGAGACGGACATCATTCCGAGAACAAAATGAAGAAGATTTTAACAGCATTTTTCGCTTTTTTAGCGTTGATGTTTTCTTGTAAGGGAAACAAGACAGAGACAGGAGACAGCCTGCCAACAGACTCCGACAGCATAAAGGACACTGCTGTCGTGGACACCATGGAACAGCTCATATCCGAGACCCCGATGCCAAAGGCCGCCGACGAGCTGTTCGACGACTTCTTTTTCAATTTCGCTGCAAACAGAAAGTTGCAAATCGAGAGAACCAGCTTCCCACTTCCCGTGGAAAAGGCCGGCAAGACCGACACCATCGGAAAGGCCCAATGGAAGACCGACAGGTTCTTTATGAGACAGGGCTACTACACGCTCATCTTCGACAATCACAGACAGATGAATGTGGTGAAGGACACCACTGTCAATCATGTGGTGGTAGAGAAAATACATCTCAACATCAAAACCGTAAAGAGCTATGTGTTCAATCGTGTCAACGGACTGTGGAAGCTCACTTCCATCAGCTACAAGGGAATACACGAAAACCGCAACGCCTCGTTCCTGAAGTTCTACCACCAGTTTGTCACCGACTCCACCTTCCAGGCCGAGAGCATCAGCAATCCCATGGAGTTCATAGGTCCTGACCCCGACGACGACTTCAGCCAGATGGAGGGTCTGCTCACTCCCGAGACATGGCCTGCCTTCGCGCCAGAGCTCCCTAACGACATGATATACAACATCATCTACGGCGAAGACTCCAAACCGGGTCAGCAGCGCATCTTCGTCATACGAGGCATTGCCAACGGACTCGAAATGGAACTCACCTTCAAAAGGGAAAACTCAAAGTGGATGTTGACAAAGCTAAGCGAATAAATACCATTATTTTATGAAAGACTTACACGACTACTCCCTACTCCACCACAACACCTTCAACATCGACGCGCGATGCCGAAGGTTCATAGAGTTTGAAAACGTGGAGGAAGCACAGGCCATCTGCCGGAAGCTCTCTTGCGACGACCAGCCTCTCATGGTGCTCGGAGGAGGCAGCAACCTTCTGCTCACACGCGACTTCGACGGCACGGTGCTCCACTCTGCCATCAAGGGCATCGAGGTGACTTCCGATAATGAGGACTGTGTAATGGTGCGCGTAGGCAGCGGAGTGGTGTGGGACGACTTCGTGGCATACGCCGTAGACCACAACTGGTATGGAGCAGAAAACCTGTCATACATTCCCGGTGAAGTGGGTGCCAGTGCAGTGCAGAACATCGGTGCCTACGGAGCCGAAGCCAAGGATATTATAAATAAGGTGGAGGCTATAGACATTGCCAATGCCACTATCACTACCATAGATGCAGACAGTTGCAACTACGGCTACCGCCAGAGCCGCTTCAAGCAAGAGTGGCGCGGACGCTATCTCATCACCCATGTCACCTTCCGTCTGTCGAAGACCTTCACTCCGAAACTCGACTACGGCAACATTCGCGCAAAGCTGCAGACGCAGGGAATAGAAAAACCTGACGCCCGCCAGTTGCGCGACACCATCATCGACATTCGCCGCGAAAAGCTGCCCGACCCCGCAGTGGAAGGCAATGCCGGCAGCTTCTTCATGAATCCCGTGGTGAGCCGCAGCAAATATCTTGAGCTCGCGGCCCTCTATCCCTCTGTGCCTCACTATCAGGTGGATGCCAACAGTGTGAAGATTCCTGCGGGCTGGATGATTGAACAATGTGGATGGAAAGGGCGCTCGCTTGGCAACGCCGGTGTTCATTCCAAACAGGCTCTCGTGCTCGT
>CALZAP010000091.1 GCA_945614335.1 uncultured Prevotella sp. | reverse complement strand
TCATGGCCCATCTCTCCGACGCAAAGATTGTTCATTGCGACGGCAGGCAAGTGACAGTGATGGATTGAAAAAAATAATTGCAGAAATGTTTGGATTATTGGGAAATACTTATTAACTTTGTGGCGTGATTATTATATTATAGCTTATGGATGCAAGTATCGCAAATACGATTTCAGAATACTTCAAGACGAAACCTGTCGAAAAGGCTTGGATATTTGGTTCTTTTTCTCGTAATGAGGAAAGAGAAGACAGTGATATTGACATAATGGTTGAATTATCGCCCGACGCTCGTATGGGTCTTAGCTATTTTGCAATGATTTGTGATCTTGAAGATCGCCTGAATCGACCAGTAGATTTGGTTCGCGAAGGGCAACTTTTGCCATTTGCCGTAGAAAGTGCTAATCGAGATAGAATATTAGTGTATGAGAGAAAAAGTTAAAGACAGAACGAGATTGATACATATCCTTAATGCTATCCAAAAAGTAGAAGAATATGTAGAGGGTAAGAATAAGCAGCAATTATTGGATAGTTCTCTTCATCTTCATGCTATAGCATACAATATTCAGATTATTGGTGAAGCTATATACAAACTTACAAAGGAGTTTAAGGATATTCATCCAGGTACGCCATGGAGAGTTATTGAAAAAATGCGCCATATTTTAGTACATGACTATTTCGCTGTTGATGTTGAGATTCTGTGGCTTGTAATAAATGAGGATTTACCATTATTAAAAGATCAAGTTATTGCATATTTAGGGGAGGATGAATTATAGCTTTGTTTGGCTCAGTAGAGTAGTTATGGGGCTTGTGAGTTATGGGCATAAAAAAAGGGAATCTATCTTCTCAGACCGATTCCCTGTTAGGAAAATGATAAATATAGATTAAAATTACTAGTTGTCGGGTGCAAAGGTAATGGCATTATTTGAAAGTACAAAATTTTTGAACCAAAAAGATACTGAAATTAACATCGTTTAACTTCAAAATTGCATTTTAAACACGTTTTTAGGCATTTTATTCCATTTGCAGCCCGTTTTTCAGCGATTTCAGTTCATTCCATATCCTTTGTACAGGCAGCCCCATCACGTTGTAGTAGCTTCCGCTAAGAGATGTGACACCTATAAAGCCTACCCATTCCTGTATGCCGTATGCCCCAGCCTTGTCGAATGGCTTGAAGCGAGTGACGTAGAATTCTATCTCCTCGTCGCTAAGCGAGGCGAACGTCACGTCGGTGGCTACAGAGAAATGCCGACTGGTGGTGGAGGTGGTGATAGACACACCTGTCACCACACGGTGTGTTTTCCCGCTGATGGCTTTTAGCATGGCTTTTGCCTCTTCTGCGTCGTGTGGCTTGCCAAGTATGCGGTTGTCAACTATCACCACCGTGTCGGCAGTGATGATAAGGTCGTCGTGATTCATCACGGCCTTGTATGCCTCAGCCTTCTTGCAGGCTATGTGTTCTGCCACTTTGTCTGAGGGCAGGGTAGGGGGATAGCTCTCGTCGATGTCGGGAAGCACTTTTACGGTGAACTCTATTCCGAGTCCGGCAAGTAGCTCACGTCTGCGAGGTGAGTTGCTTGCGAGAATGATGTTGTAGGGTTTCAGATGTTCAAACATAATTACCAACCGAATGCTTTTTCGTTTTCCAACCATTTGCCTTGTGCGCGAAGCACTTGTTCTATCACGTCTCGTCCGCAGCCATATCCTCCGGGAGAGTCGCTTACGTATATCGAGATTTGCTTGATGTCGCTGCAAGCGTCTTTGGGACATACAGGGCAGCCCACGCGTTTCATTATTTCGTAGTCGGGTATGTCGTCGCCCATGTACATCACTTCCTCGTCAGAATAGCAGTAGTTGGCGAGGAATTCCTCGTAGGGCCGTAGTTTCACGGCACATGCCATGTATATGTCCTCAACACCAAGGTTTGCGTATCTTTGTCTTACGCTTTCGGTTTTTCCTCCTGTGAGAATTGCAATGCGCAGGCCTTGTTTCATGGCGAGCTGTATGGCGTAGCCGTCCTTGATGTTCACGGTACGCATTGGTTCTCCGTTGGGGTGGAGTGTGATGGTGGATGCGCTTAGCACACCGTCCACATCAAACACTATAGCCTTTATTTTCTTTAAGTCGTAATTGATCATATTATTTTGTCTTAATGTGTATGCTCTTGCTCATCATATCGTAAATGTCGCGCATAAGAGGACTGTCGGCCAAAAGGTCGAGCTGGCGGTTGATGACGTTGGAGTCGTAACGTACGGCCGGACCTGTCTGTGCCTCACGTGGGTGGATTTCGTGCACCTTTGATGCAGTCTCGTCGATGAGCGGCAGAAGCTGGTCGAAGGTCATGCCATGGCGTTCCATGATGTCGGCTGCAAGGGCATAGCAATGGTTTACAAAATTGCATGAGAACACTGCGGCAAGATGCAGATACCTGCGGTCGGCACTCGAAAGCTCTGTAACGTTGCGTGAGACACTGTGGGCTAATGTGTCAATAGCTGCCTTCGCCTCGCTGTCGTTGTGCTCTGTGAATACAGGTATGGTGGAGAAATCAACGTCACGTTGCTTTGAGAACGTCTGCATGGGATAAAGCACGCCATAATGGGTTGCCGCTCCTTCAAACACGTCGATAGGCACACTTCCCGCCGTGTGAATGAACACCTTGTCATCCCTTCCCTTGCAGAGTTCCGGTATAAGAGTCTGGAGGGCGGAGTCCTTGATGCTAATGATGTAGCAGTCAGAGTCGTGGTTTATCTCGCTGATGTTTGATGTGGCAGAACAGCCAAGTGCGTCAGCAAGTGCGAGCGCATGGTCGTAAGTAGGGCTGAATACCTGCGCTATGTCATGGCCTGAGCCGGCAATGGCCTTGCCGAGGTGTGTGGCAAGATTGCCGGAGCCGATAATGGTCACTCTCATTTGCTTAGAACTTGTCGGCATGAACGTTTTCCCATTTCAGGTTGTCTTCGTTCTGGGGCTTGCGTTGGTCGGCCTTGTGTCCGAAGGCAATGATGCAGAGGGTGGAGTAGTTGGCTGGAATGTCGAGAATGCCACGAATCACCTCGTCGGCTGTGGTTCCGTCGGCAAGTCCGCGTCCTCGCATCTGCACCCAGCATGAGCCAAGTCCAAGTTCTTCAGCTTGATACTGCATCGACACGGCAGCAATAGAGCCGTCCTCAATCCAGCAGTCGTTGGCTTGCGGGTCGCCAAGAACGGCAATGGCGAGAGGTGCACCTTTCATAAACTGTGAGCCGAGGTCTTTTGCGTCTGCCAGTTTCTCAATGTCTGTTTTGTTTTCCACCACCACGAAGTGCCATGCCCTCTGGCTTTTTGACGTGGGTGACATGAGTGCAGCCCTCAGTATAGCCTGAACGTGGTCGGGGTTTATCTCTTCATCAGTGAACTTTCTGTGGCTTCTTCTCAGTTGAGCCAAGTCTTTGAAATCAGTCATAATTTTATCCTGTATTAATTAATATATGTGATTTTTGGCGCAAAGGTAAGAAATAATATTAAAAAAATATTGTAGCCACACGGTTTTTTATGTTTATTTATTATTTTTGCAGTCGGAAAGTCAAGGCTAAGGAGATGTAATCCGTATGAACGATTTGTCGATCATAATATATACCAGCGGGATGGAACTTCCGGAACTTGGAGGAAACAACTTCTTCCATAGCTCCGAGCTGTTTCACATCTACGAGCGTACACCACGCCACAGTCCGTTGATGGCAGTGGCCATGCATCCCGACGGAAGTGTGGCCGGACACCTGCTTGCCGTTGTGAGGCGACGGTCGTCGTGGCTTCCTCCGTATCTCACCTGGCATTGCCGCATAGTGGGCGAGGGCGAGTATGCCGACCGTTCTGACGCCAACGAAGTGTTCGACCGCCTTGTGGAGGAACTGATGAGGAAGATGCCGGTAAGGGTGTGGTATGTGGAATTCAGTCATCTGTCGACAAAGATGTTTGGCTACAAGACTCTTCGCCGGCTTGGCTTTTTCCCGGTAAGCTGGCTGAACATCTACAACTCACTTCACAGCAAGTCGCCCGAGGAGCGCGTAAACAAGAAGTTGCTGAAACGCATTAACGCTTCTTTGGAGAAAGGCGTGGAGACACTTGCCGTGGCCGACGAGGAGGAGTTTGGAGACTTCATGCGGCTGCTCAAAGCCCATAACTTAACAAAACTCAAACGATACATTCCCGACTCCTTGTTTTTCCGCGAGGTATGGAAGTCGGGACATGGCAAGCTGTATGTCACAAAATATCATAATACCGTGATAGGCTGCTGTGCATTAGCCGTTTCACAAAACAATGCTTTTCTATGGTATGCGGCATTCAAGCGCAAGACTTATCTTTGGCTGCATCCGGCTGAGGTCACGATATGGAATGTCATCAAAGAGGCGTATGCTGACGGTCACGACCATTTCTGCTTCCTCGATGTCGGACTGCCATACAGCAAGAACAAATACCGTGACTTGATAATGAAATATGGCGGGAAACAGGTGAGTGCATTCAGATGGTTTATGACCAGGATAGGATGGGTTAACTCATTGCTTTCAAGAATTTGGAGTCTGTAAATACAATATTTTTCCAAATTCCTCGTTTTTTATATAGTAATGAATATATTAAGGTACATTTTCATAATCATGACATGCCTGGCGGCAAGCAACCTCAGGGCACAGTCGTTTACCCTCACGGGAACCGTGGTAGACACCGACGGAAATCCCGTGGAACTCGCTACCGTGGCCTGTACGGCACAGGCTAAGGTGACGATGACAAACCTCAAAGGCAAGTTCAGCCTCGAACTAAGGTCGGCTGACAGTGTCACCGTGAAGTTCTCAATGATTGGTTACAAAACAAGGCAGAGAACATTACGCAAACCTAAGGGAAAACAAACCCTAAGGGTGGTGATGTATCCTATGGAGTCGCTGAAGGAAGTGGTGGTGACGGAAAAGAAAAGGCAGACATCACAAACCGAACGCCTTGACATAGAAAATGCAAAACTCACACCTTCTGCCACGGGAAATGTGGTGGAGGAACTCATACAGCAACAAGCTGGAGTGTCCACTCACGACGAGATGTCGTCACAATACAACGTGAGAGGCGGAAGCTTTGACGAAAACTCTGTGTATATCAATAATATAGAGGTATACAGACCCTTCCTCGTGAGAAGCGGACAACAGGAGGGACTGAGCGTGATAAATCCCGACATGGTGGGAGGAATAGCCTTTTCCACCGGTGGCTTCGAGGCAAAGTATGGCGACAAAATGTCGTCGGCACTTGACATCACCTACCGTCAGCCAAAGAAAAACGAGGCAAAAGCGTCGGTGTCGTTGCTCGGGGCAAGCGCCTACGTGGGAATGGCGAAAAAGAAATTCGCCATGAGCCACGGACTGAGATACAAGACAAACAAATATCTCGTAGGCTCGATGGACACCAAAGGAGAGTACAAGCCCGACTTCCTCGACTACCAGACTTTCCTGACCTACAAGCCCGACTCGCTATGGACAGTGAACTTCATCGGCAACATTTCAGAAAACCACTACAACTTCGAGCCTGACAACAGGGAGACCTCGTTCGGCACCATGGAAGACGTGAAAAACTTCAAGGTGTATTTCGACGGACAGGAAAAAGACCTCTTCAGAACACTTTTCGGAGCTCTCGACATAACAAGGAAAATCGGGACAAACACATCACTCTCATTTCTCGCCTCAGCCTTCTACACCAAGGAGGAAGAAACCTACGACATACAGGGACAGTACTGGCTCGACGACACCAACACAAACTCAAACATTGCCGTGGGAACATACTTGGAGCACGCGAGAAACTATCTCACAGGACATGTGGAAAGTTTCAAGCTGCTGCTGAAACACAAAATGAAGAAACACGAGGCGGAAGCCGCCCTGACATACAAGTTTGAAAAGATTAAGGAAAACGCAAGCGAATATGAGATGCGCGACTCAAGCGGATACTCCATACCTCACGACCCACAAAGGCTCGACCTCATTTACTCCCTAAGGTCGAAAAACGAACTCAAGGCCAACCGTCTTGAAGGTTATCTCATGGACACATACCGATTCAACGGAAACTCAGAGAAGCCTAACTACTACACGCTGAACTACGGACTGAGGTTCAGCCACTGGTCGTATAACGGGGAGACGACAGTGTCGCCAAGGGCATCGCTGGCCATAGTGCCATCCTTCAACCAAGATGTCACCCTTCGTTTTGCCACAGGACTCTACTATCAGGCACCTTTCTACAAAGACCTGAGAGACACCACCACCGTGGACGGACGTACTGTGCCGTGCTCAACAAGAACATCAAAAGCCAGCAGTCGATACATTT
>CALZAP010000090.1 GCA_945614335.1 uncultured Prevotella sp. | reverse complement strand
GTGACACCGCGCACCACCAAGAAGGAATTAGAGCAGATGTATCCCACGATTGAAGTAACCGGCGAATGGTATGACATGGCGGGATATGTATTGAAAGACCCCGTCGACACACTCTACTATGAGTCATTCAGCTATGTAAACGGAAGGATTACCAACGTGACAAAAAACGAAAGGGCAGACGAAGAAGACCCAATGAAGTCGCTTAATGAGTTTATCGAAAACGGTGACTTGTTGGAATCGCCAAAGGACTTGCGAAAACTCTTCAAATATGCCGGAGAGGTTACAGTCATTTATGACAGCCCCGACAAACTGGAAAACGCTACGGATGAAGACAAGGCCTTGCTCAACAAATGGCTCGGAGGCAAGGAAACCGAAGCCGACCACAAGCAACTGCTCGAGACTGCGAAGCGTCTCAACGTGGGATTCTGTGCCGGAAGATACTTCTCCATAGGACTCAGCGGACTTCCGTTTTCCGCATTCATGAAAGCATTCATGCTGAGACATTCGGAGAAAGACGGAACGTTCATAAAACAGGAAATCAAGATGTACGACAACATTTTTTAAAATACACAGCTATGAGAAAATTTTCAATACTGACAACACTCGCGCTCGCCATGCTGCTGACCGCGGCATGCACAGTGAGCGACAACCCAAGCGGCGGCGACAACACCGGCGCAGGAGACCACAACGTGAGACGATACAGACCAATCTCACCAAGCACGGAAAGCGTGAACTGGGACAACTACGGCTTCACTGCCTGTGACGCCGACAACACCTTCTTCATGGAAATAGAGAATAATATACAACGGCTGTATGCAAAAAACATGAAGACGGGAAAACTCACCATCATACATGAGATAGAAGTCGAAAATTTCGTGTCAAGATTCATGTACCCATTTGTGGAGGACGGTTACCTGTACTACTATCAGGAAACAGGCAACTCCACATACCACAGGGTGAAGACCGACCTCAGCAAAATGCCTGAAACAAACTACTGCACCATGGAAACAAACGTGTCGCAGGAGTTGTTTGCAAGACAAGGAAAGAAAATATACCTCTACGCCTACGAGGACGACTCAAAAGCGATAAAAGTTTGGGACATAGAGAACAACACCGTTGAGCCACTCGCCATAAGCCCACTGCTCGAGAAATACACCCCTTCACTAGTGACGGGCGAGAAACTTATAGCATACAAGCTAAAACGCGTCAACAAACGGACAAGGGAGGAAATTGCCAGCTTCGACATGAACACAGGGGAAAAGACCATACTCGTGGACTCATGCAACTACGACACAAAAAAGGGTGCAATACTTGACGGAAGGCTATACTACGCAACCGACAACGAACTGTGCAGCGTTGGACTTGACGGCAACAACCGCCAGACACACCTCTCAAACATAGAAATCGGGAGCATCAACTCACATGACGGACTCATATACTTCTATACCAGATATGACGAGGGAAATCCCGACCTTTACACCTACAAGCCAGGCGACGACAAGCCTCAGCTGCTGAAAAATGATTTCGACGTGACATTCTTCAAAATGGAAATATCACCCTACGGCGACGTGATGTACAGGAAGAACAACGAGTCTGACGACATCAAATACTACTGTGTGGAAAAGGCGACGGGAAAGACAGAGCCACTCATCGAGCCGGGCGAGACTGCCGAACGTCTCACCAATTCCATCATACTCACTCCCGGACAGGGTGACGCATACACCAACTACCCGAAGACCCTGGAAGCCATGTGCCTTTTGGAAAATAATGCAACTGACATAAAGGTGACATGGACCGTGGACGGGAAAAAGACCGAAGGAACACTCGACACTGACGGAAAGACAAGAGTAACCACCACATTCACCACCTCAGGACTAAAGGACGCAAGCGTAAGAATAGACTACTCGTGCAACGGGGTGGCCAAGAGTGCGGAGAGGAAATTCCAGCTTATAGTGCTCTTCCCTTACTCTTTCGACGAAAGGCTGACGCCACACTCCACACTGGAAGACCTGAAAGAGATTTATCCGGACATCAAGAGGGACAACAGCCAGACATACATTCTGCAAGACCCCGAGGACTCGCTGCACTACACACAGTTTAACGTCAACAACACTATCCTCGTCGTAATGGAGAACGCGGTGGCAAAGGAAAAAGACCCGCTGGTAAACCTAAACAAGTTTATTGACAATGTACCTGACGACCTCAAGAAGCTATCCTTCACTTACGCCATAGGCCACATTATGGGAAACGAAATGTTTGAAGTAATCTCATCACCCAAGGACATTGAGGGAATAACAACAGAAGAAATCCTGGCGCTGAAGAAATGGAAAGACGGGGAGGCCACCGAGGAAGACCACCCGACACTGCTTGCTGCCGTAAAGCGTCTCGGCATCGACCTCATGGCAGCGAGGTATTATGAAGTGCCAATAGCCACATCTTCTTTCTCTGCATACGCCACAGGCTTCTTCTTTAGCTACTCTCAGATTGCGGGAAATTACCGATACATGAGAATGCAGAGTTACCCGACATTAAAGTAATGAGAGGGTATAAGGTAGAGGGAAGAGGGTAGAGATATGAACTGAGCCGCCCTCCAGCGTGGCCGAAAATCCAGGCTTGGACATATCTCTTCCCTCTACTCTATTCCCTCCAAAACACTCCTCACTCCTCTTTAACCACAATAATAGCTGACGTTTTCTCCCCTACCCTGCATTTTTCGCTTGTACGCTCGCCTACAAGCCAAATAATCTCGCCACGGGCATCCTCCACAACAAGTTGACCGCGACGCTGGAAATAGTTTTTCTTGCGGTCGGTAAGATAGTCGCTGACGAGCTTGGAGCCTTTCATGCCGAAAGGCGAGAAACGGTCGCCTTCGCACCATGGACGCATGGTGAGCGGAAAAACTAACTTCGAGGCGTCGAGCATGGCTACGGCAGCCGACTTCACAATTGTGAAGCCCTCAGGTCCCCGTTCTTGCCTCTCCACCCTCACTCGCCTTTCACCATATACATAAACGCCCTCCATAGGCATGCTCAACGGCTTGGGGCGCTCGGCAATACGGCCTACAAGCAGACGATGGGGCTCGCAGGCTATCTCATGGGTAGGAGACTGCACCGCCTTTCCCTTCATTCCCCCCTTCATCATGCGCATCACCACCACAGCCTGCTGAGGGGTGAAACCATAACGTCCGATGATTTCCACAAGGAGATATTCCGGCGACGGCGAGGAAAGGAGTTTGTCTACGGAAATAACATCTATACCGTCGTTGCCTACGGTTACTGTTTCATGCGACAGTCGGTCCACAGCCCACCTGACCATCTTTTCTGCCTCCTGCAGGTGACGGGCGGTAGTGTCGATGCCACGCGGGGCATTCGGATTGATGGAACAAAGCTGCGGCATGACCTCAAGGCGGAACTTGTTGCGTGTGGCGTCGGTCTCAAGGTTGGTACTGTCGGTCACATATTCTTGCCCCATGCGCCTGAGATACTGCTCGATGTCGCTGCGCGAGACACCGAGAAGGGGCCGGAGGACATTGCCGTTGACAGCCCTTATGCCCGACATGCCGTTGAGTCCTGTTCCACGCACAAGATTCATCAGCACCGTCTCCACATTGTCGTCACGATGGTGTGCGACCACTATGGCATCGGCACCTATGTCGGCACGCAGTCGCTCAAAATATCCGTAGCGCAGGTTGCGCGCAGCCGTCTCTAAGCTCTGCTTGTGCAGTTCGGCATAGCCACGGGTGTCGAAATGCACGCGATGCAGCTTCACGCCCTTAGCCTTACAGAGTTCTGCCACAAACCTCTCGTCGCGATCAGCCTCTTCGCCGCGCAGGTGGAAATTGCAGTGCACCGCCTCCACGCTATAGCCCCCTTGAAGCATCATCAGCAGCAGCGCCACACTGTCGGCACCGCCACTGAGAGCCACGAGATACAGCTTCTCCTTATTTAATATATCGTTGTTCATCATTACTCATTCCTCACTCCTCATTCCTCACTCCTCATTCCTCACTCCTCTCTCCTCTCTCCTCACTCCACTCTCCTCTCTCCTCACTCCACATAAACCACCAAACCCTTGAGGTATTCGCCCTCGGGATGGAAGATGTTTACGGGATGGTCGGCTGGCTGGTGGAGCTGATGGAGTATTCTGACCTTACGACCGGCCAAGGCGGCTGCGGTGAAGACGGCATTGCGGAAATTGTCTTTCGTCACAACCTGAGAGCAGGAGAAAGTGAACAGGATGCCGCCAGGCTGAATTTTCTCGAAAGCCTTCTGGTTAAGACGGGTATAGCCCTTTAGGGCATTGTGGAGTGCACCACGGTGCTTGGCAAAAGCCGGGGGATCGAGAATGATGAGGTCGTAGCGGTCGCCCATTCGGTCAAGATACTTAAAGGCATCCTCACAGAACGCCTCATGGCGTGTGTCGCCGGGGAAATTCATTTCGACATTGCGTGTGGTGAGTTCTATTGCCTTAGCGCTACTATCGACAGAATGAACCAGTTCGGCACCTCCGCGCATGGCATAGAAAGAGAAGCCACCAGTGTAGCAGAACATGTTAAGCACCTTCTTGCCACTGGAGAAACGCTCGAGCAACGAACGGTTTTCACGCTGGTCGACGAAGAATCCCGTCTTTTGGCCCTTTAGCCAGTCGACATGAAACTTCAGACCATTTTCCATTGCCACATTGTCGTCGCTGCCTCCCACAATAAAGCCGTCTTCCTGTCCAAGGTCGGCCTTGTATGGCAATGTGGTCTCGCTTTTGTAATACACGTTTTTCACACGGTCGCCCGCCACCTCAACAAGGCAGCGCGCTATCGCCATGCGATGCTGGTGGATACCGACACTATGGGCCTGCATCACGGCAGTGTCGCCATAAACGTCGATGACGAGTCCCGGAATGTTGTCACCCTCACCGTGGACGAGGCGGTAGGTGTTGTTGTGCGGATTGTCAACAATGCCTATCGAACGTCGCATCTGAAACGCCGACCTCAGCCGCGACGACCAGAACTCGTTGTCGATAGTTACATCGCTGAACGACAACACCCTTACGGCAATAGACCCTATCTGATAGTGGCCCACTGCAATAAACTCACCACCGGCAGTGATGACTCTCACCACTTCGCCTTCTTCCAACTCACCCTCGGTGCTCTGTATGGCACCGGAGAAAATCCATGGGTGGAAGCGTTTCAGACTCTCTTCCTTACCCTTCTTGAGATATACTTTCTTGTACATTTTCTTCTTGTCTTATAAGTTTAAAATCGCCCGTAGCCTCCAGTCGCTGCAGTTCTTCGTAAATCTTGATGCAACTCCAGGCATCGGTGGCTGCATACACTTTCTGACCATCGGAAAGGATGTCGGCCTCCCAGTTTGTCAGCCGCTGGCTCTTGCTTATCTTGCCCCCAAAGAGGTTGGCATAAATCTTCTGAAGACTGAGATCTTCAATGCCTATCTCTTTCACGTGATCCTGAATGTCGAAAAAATTTCCAGGAGTGAAAGGCTCCAATTTATTCAGGGCAGCCACGTCGTCGTGGAGCGAGAGTCCAACCTTCAGCACCGTGGTGTCCTCAAGCAGTCGCTTTACGGAAGCGCACATCTTAAGGTGGTTTAGCCTGAAAAGGAAACACACGTCGCGCGAGGAAACCTGAAGCAGCGAAACCTTATAGAGAGTGCCCCTGCGGAACGAGGGTCTCGTCTCGGTGTCGATGCCGATGATGTCCTGAGACAGCAGGTAGTCGACAGCCCTTTCAGCTTCAGATTCCGACACCACGACCACAATCTTTCCTTCAAAGAATGCACGCGGCAAATCGGCTATTTTTTTCTTGTCAAACTTGTCGTATAATAGTTTTTCCATTACTTTTTTGATTTCAAGATGCAAAAATACAAAAATATTTGGAAGTTTTTGTCATTTTCTGACTTTTTTCATTTACTTTTGCAGAAGATTTCTCATAACAAGACAAAAATGGCAAAGAAAAAGAAAGTAAACAACAATAATTCGTTTAAAAACGTACTCGGATTCAGTTTTCTCCAAAACGAGAAAGTAAACTTCATTTTAGGACTCATCCTGTTCGCTTCGGCAGCCTGTCTGGCCACCTCGTTCGTGTCGTTTCTCACAACAGGAAGCGTGGACCAAAGCATGATAGAGTCGGCAAGGGAGGGAGAGATAATGAACCAGCACGGGGAGTTTGTAAACAGTGGAGGGTCGATAGGCGCATACCTGTCCTACTTCTTCATAAAGCAGTGTTTCGGTCTCGCCGCGTTCATCATACCCGTATACATTCTCATCGTGTCGCTAAACCTCATGAGGGTGTATGCCATAAGTCTGTTGAAATGGTTCCTCTCCATGTCG
>CALZAP010000089.1 GCA_945614335.1 uncultured Prevotella sp. | reverse complement strand
TCAGTTCGAAGAGTCCGTAGCCCATGCCGAGCTTGGCTGCCACGAAGGCGAGAGGGTAGCCTGTGGCCTTTGAGGCGAGTGCCGATGAACGGCTAAGGCGTGCGTTGACCTCGATGACGCGGTAGTCTTCGCTCTGCGGGTCGAAGGCATACTGCACGTTACACTCACCCACGATGCCGATGTGTCTTACAATCTTTATTGACAGTGCCCTTAGCTTATGATACTCGCTGTTGGTGAGTGTCTGTGATGGAGCGATGACGATGCTCTCGCCGGTGTGGATGCCGAGCGGGTCGAAGTTCTCCATATTGCAGACGGTGATGCAGTTGTCGTACTTGTCGCGCACCACCTCGTATTCTATTTCCTTCCATCCCTTAAGGCTTTTCTCCACGAGCACCTGCGGTGAGAAGGAGAAGGCCTTTTCGGCGAGCTTGTTGAGTTCCTCCTCGTTGTCGCAGAAGCCCGAACCCAGTCCTCCAAGGGCATAGGCGGCACGGAGGATGACCGGATAGCCCAGTGAGGCGGCGGCAGCCCTTGCCTGCTCTATTGTTTCGCAGGCCTCGCTTTTTATGGTCTTTACGTCTATCTCGTTGAGTTTCTCGACGAAGAGCTCGCGGTCCTCTGTGTCCATGATGGCCTGTACAGGAGTGCCGAGCACTTTCACGCCATATTTCTCAAGCACACCGGTGCGGTAGAGTTCCACACCGCAGTTGAGTGCGGTCTGACCGCCGAATGCGAGCAGAATGCCGTCGGGTCGTTCCTTTGCTATCACTTTCTCCACGAAGTATGGTTGTACGGGGAGGAAGTAAATCTGGTCGGCAACGCCTTCCGATGTTTGTACGGTAGCGATGTTGGGGTTGATGAGCACAGTTTTCACGCCTTCTTCGCGTAGTGCTTTCAAGGCTTGTGAACCAGAGTAGTCGAACTCTCCCGCTTCGCCGATTTTCAGTGCTCCAGACCCGAGCAGCAGCACTTTCTTTATCGTATTGTCTTTCATTATTTTTCTTTTTGTTATTGTTTTTTTCAGGAGTTATAATGGGGAGTTATGATGGGGAGTTAAAAGGCCAATAGTGAAAGCCTGGCTTAAACATATGTCCTTTATCTCCATTTATCTCCATTTATCTCCATTTATCTCCTTTTTTTTCTACTTGCAACAGTTGAGTTGTAGTTTTTTCGGGAGTTATTTCAGTACGTTAATGAATCGGTCGAACATAAACTCCGTGTCTACCGGTCCTGAGCATGCTTCCGGGTGGAACTGGCTTGTGAACCAGGGATACTCCTTGTGACATACACCCTCGTTTGAACCATCGTTCATGTTTACGAAGAGTTCGCGCCAGTCGTTGCCGAGAGTCTTGGCGTCAACGGCATAACCGTGGTTCTGGCTTGTGACATAACAGCGGTTTGTGCCTACCTCGCGCACTGGCTGGTTGTGGGAGCGGTGACCATATTTCAGTTTGTATATGGTAGCGCCTCCAGCCTTTGCCAGCAGCTGGTTACCCATGCAGATGCCGCAAATAGGCTTACGGCTGACAGACATCTGCTTGCGTATGATGTTCACAGCGTCCTCGCACATGTCGGGGTCGCCGGGACCGTTGCCGAGAAAGAGTCCGTCGAAGTCCATGCCCGTATAGTCGTAGTTCCATGGCACCCTTATCACTTCCACGCCTCTGTTGACGAGACACCTTATTATATTGTTTTTCACACCGCAGTCTACGAGTACCACTTTCTTTCCGGCTCCCTCGTTATACCTTATTATATTTCTGCAGCTGACGCGGTCTACCCAGTTCACACCCTCGTATTCAGCCTGCGGGATGTTGTCTGGCTGGTCGTCGAACAAGATTTTTCCCATCATCACACCATGTTCCCTGAGCACCTTTGTGAGTTGGCGAGTGTCTATTCCTGTGATGCCAGGCACCTTTTCCCTTTTGAGCCAGTCGGCCAGGCTTTCCACCGCGTTCCAGTGAGAATACTCTTCGCTGTAGTCAGCCACAATGATTGCGGAGGCATAAATCTTGTCGCTCTCCATGAATGTGGCCAGCGTATTGGCTTCGACGGTGAATGGCGGTACGCCGTAGTTGCCCACCAACGGGTAAGTAAGAGTCATGAGCTGACCGGCATAGGAAGGGTCGGTGAGACTTTCCGGATAGCCCATCATGGCTGTGTTGAACACTACCTCTCCTGCTACAGGAGCTTCATAGCCGAACGATTTTCCATGGAATTTCGTTCCGTCCTCGAGGACTAATGTTACCTTTTTCATTTATATGTAGTGGATTAAAACTTCTGTTGATATTGATATACTTTTTCTATGTAGTTTACGAAAGCCTGGTTTACCAGTTTCATTCCGCCTGGGGTAGGGTAGTCGCCGGTGAAATACCAGTCGCCCTTGTGGTTTGGTATGGCTTCGTGAAGGCCTTCGATGCTTTGGAACACTATTTCTATCGGAGTGGTCACTCCGGTGGGTCTCAGCATCTCCACCATTTTCTCGTTCAGTTCCTTTACGGAAAATGGTTTGTAGAGGTCTTTCACACAGCATTTCATCTGGCTCTTCTCTTTCTTCAGCTCGCGCAGGCAGTTGTGGTATGTGTCGTCGATGAGAGATTGCATGCCCCTTTCCTTCAGCAGTTCAATGCATGCCCTGAAGGCGATGAACTCCTCAAGGCGTGCCATGTCGATGCCGTAATAGTCGGGATAGCGAATCTGTGGAGCTGAGCTCACGAGCACAATCTTTTTGGGGTGAAGGCGGTCGAGAATCTTTATGATGCTCTCGCGAAGGGTGGTTCCGCGGACAATGCTGTCGTCGATGACCACCAGGTTGTCGACACGAGGTTGAAGCACTTCGTAGGTGATGTCGTAGACGTGAGACGCGAGGTCGTTGCGTGAGTTGCCCTCAGTGATGAAAGTCCTGAGCTTGATGTCTTTCCAGGCAATCTTTTCCGAGCGCACGTATTTGTTGAGAATGTTTTTCAGTTCCTCGTGGGAGGGCGTATGGCCGAGTTTTTCTATTTCCTCAATCTTCTGTTCGTTTAGCCTTTCCTTGAATCCCCTGAGCATGCCGTAGTAAGCCACTTCGGCAGTGTTGGGTATGAAGGAGAATACGGTATGGTCTACATCGCCATCCACGGCGTTGAGAATGGGTTTCATGAGCAGTTCGCCGAGTTTTTTCCTTTCCTGATAGATGTCCCTGTCGGAGCCTCGACTGAAGTATATGCGTTCGAAGGAGCAGGCAGAGTCGCCACGTCGCGGCAGTATCTGTTCTATTTTCGCCTCGCCGTTTTTGTTTACTATGAGTGCGTGTCCGGGCTGCAGTTCCTTAATGTCGTCGCACTCGAGGTCGAATGTGGTTTGGAGTACAGGACGCTCGCTTGCCAGCACCGCCACCTCGTCGTTGATATAATAGAACGCCGGACGTATTCCCCAGGGGTCTCTCATGGAAAACATCTCGCCGCTGCCGGTGAGTCCACACATCACGTAGCCACCGTCGAAGTCGGGCATGGTGGTCTTTAGCACGTTGGCCATGTCTACATGATCGTCGATGTAGTTTGTGATGTCGGTGCCATGCAGTCCCATCTCCTTTGCATCGTCGAAGTTGCGTTCCACCTCACGGTCGAGCCTGTGTCCCATCCATTCGAGCATGATGTAGCTGTCGCTGTAGATTCTCGGGCATTGTCCCATGGCAGTGATCTTGTCGAATATCTCGTCGACGTTTGTCATGTTGAAGTTACCGCAGAGGCAGAGGTTTTTCGCCTTCCAGTTGTTTCTGCGCAGGAACGGGTGTACATATTTCAGTCCGCTTTTTCCTGTGGTGGAGTATCTCAGGTGACCCATGTATATCTCTCCGGCAAAAGCCAGGTTCCGCTTGGCGTATGCAGGGTCGGAGAGCTGTTGTGGGGTGAGGGTGTTGAAGCCTTTCTGGGCCTCACGGAAAATCTCGGTGATGGCATTGGCACCTTCGGCTTTCTCACGGAACATATATTCGTTGCCTGGTGAGGTACCAAGTTTCACGCATGCCATACCGGCACCCTCCTGTCCTCTGTTGTGCTGTTTCTCCATCATAAGATAGAGCTTGTTCATGCCGTACATCCATGTGCCGTACTTGTGCTGGTAGTAGTCAAGAGGCTTGAGAAGCCTTATCATCGCCACACCACATTCGTGTTTTAACTGTTCCATTTGTTGTTTTTTGTGTTGTTTGTTTATCCTATCTTGTCTATTTAGCTGTTGTTCCTGTCATTGCAGTGTCTGTACGGCGGGGCTATTCCACCGTTACAGACTTTGCGAGGTTTCTTGGTTGGTCGACGTCTTTTCCCCTGCACACGGCAATGTGGTATGCCAGAAGCTGGAGCGGTATGGTGGCGAGCAGCGGTTCGAGACACTCTATGGTGGCGGGCATCTCTATCACCTCGTCGGCAATGCGGCTGATGGTCTCGTCGCCTTCGCTCACAATGGCTATTACCTTGCCTTTTCTTGCCTTCACCTCCTGTATGTTGCTGAGCACCTTGTCGTACATGGCGTTGTGTGTAGCTATGACCACCACTGGCATGTCGGAGTCGATGAGTGCGATGGGTCCGTGTTTCATTTCGGCTGCGGGGTATCCTTCAGCGTGTATATAGCTTATCTCCTTCAGCTTCAGTGCTCCTTCGAGGGCCACGGGATAGCTGTAGCCTCGGCCGAGGAAGAGGAAGTCGCGGGCGTAGGTGAAGATGCGGCTGAGGTCGGCAATGCGCTTGTTGAGTTTCAGCACCTCCTTCATCTTGTTTGGTATGCGGTGGAGTTCTTCCACGATGTGCAGGTAGTCGTCGGAGGTGATGGTTCCGCGTTCCTTTGCCAGTGCGAGGGCAAGCATGGTGAGCACGGTGACCTGTCCGGTGAAGGCCTTGGTGGAAGCCACTCCTATCTCTGGTCCCACGTGGATGTAGCTGCCTGTGTCGGTGGCCCTTGGAATGCTGGAGCCGATGGCGTTGCAGATGCCGTAGATGAAGGCGCCTTGTCGTTTGGCGAGCTTTACGGCTGCGAGTGTGTCGGCAGTCTCGCCAGACTGTGATATGGCAATCACCACATCGTCCTTGTGTATCACTGGATTCCTGTATCTGAACTCAGAGGCGTATTCCACTTCCACCGGTATTCGGCAGAGGCTTTCAATCATTTGCTTGCCTATGAGTCCGGCGTGCCATGAAGTGCCGCAAGCCACGATGATGAACCGATTGGCATGAAGGAGCTGTTTCTTGTAGTCGATCACGGCGCTGAGAACCACGTTGTCGGTGTCGATGTTCACTCGGCCTCTCATGCAGTTGGTGAGACAGTCGGGCTGCTCGAAAATTTCCTTGAGCATGAAATGCGGGTATCCGCCTTTCTCTATCTGGCCGAGGTTGATGTCGACGGTCTGTATCTCTGGATAGAGCTTACGGTTCTGGATGTTCACCACCTTCACGTCGTCATGTCGGTTGATGACGGCGATGTTGCCGTCTTCGAGATAGATGACCTTGTCGGTGTATTCCACGATGGGGCTGGCGTCGGAGCCGAGGAAATACTCGTCGTCGCCAATGCCTACAACAAGGGGGCTTTGGTTACGGGCGGCGATGATGGTGTCGGGGTTGCGATGGTCGAGGATGGCAATGGCGTAGGCGCCTATCACCTCGTTGAGTGCCAACTGGACGGCAGTGAGCAGGTCGAGTTTCTTTTCTTCCTGAATGAACTCGACGAGCTGTACGAGCACTTCCGTGTCGGTGTCAGACACGAAAGAGATGCCCTTGGCCTGAAGCCTGCTTCTGAGCTGGGAATAGTTTTCGATGATGCCATTGTGAATGATGGCGAGATTTTTCGACTGTGAATAGTGGGGATGGGCATTTAGCGAGGAGGGCTCGCCGTGGGTGGCCCATCGGGTGTGGGCAATACCGATATTGCCAGTGACATTCTTGTCGTTGCAATACTCTACAAGATTGTCTACCTTTCCCTTTGTCTTATAAACGTTAAGGTCGCCGTTGTCGTTGATGAGGGCTACTCCAGCGCTGTCGTAGCCTCTGTATTCAAGTCGTCTCAATCCCTTTATGAGAATTGGGAACGCTTCTTTGTTACCTATGTATCCAACAATACCACACATATTATATCGTCTGTATTATTAATTTTGTTGCAAAATTACTGTTATTTTTCCATTCATGCAAGAAAATCGATGATTTTTTCTTTTCTTGTTCATGATTTGCCTTTCTTTCTTTGCTATGCTTTTGGTACATCATTCAACTTTAGCAAGTAGTTAAAAGGAGATAAGAGGAGGTAAAGAAGTTAAGGAGTTAAGGAGTTAAGGAGTTAAGGAGTTAAGCCAAATGTTATTGCGCTTATATCCAATGCTCAAAAC
>CALZAP010000088.1 GCA_945614335.1 uncultured Prevotella sp. | reverse complement strand
CAACTCACCGACGCCTTGGGATATATGCACAGCAAGCAGATACTCCATCGCGACCTCAAGCCCAGCAATGTCATGGTGACACACCAGGGGCACAACATCCGCCTCATCGACTTCAGCCTTTCCGACAGCGACTCGTTCAACATCTTCAAGTCGCCAGGCGGCACCTCGGGCTACATCGCCCCCGAACTGATGCAGGCCAACGCCCGTTCCGACATCCGCTGCGACATCTATTCGCTCGGAGTGCTGATGGCGTGCATGGCAAGGCACACTGGCGACAGGCAGATGAGACAGGCAGCCATCGCCTGCATGAACCACGCCCCCGAAAAACGTCCCGCAAGCATGTCGGAAGTAGTCATTCCTCCCGACGCCACCACGGCCGAGAAAGTAGCCGTCGTCATCCTTTCCATCACGTCAATCCTCCTCACAGCACTCATCGTGTATGAGATTATGAATTAAAAATTAAAAGACAAAGGCAGTTTTCAATTTTCAACTTTCCAATCGCCTATTGTCCGTCGTTCGGGGTCGAAGTTGATGCCCACTTTTACTATTGGCAAGCCAGAGAGGGCAAACTTGGAGGAATAGTCCTTGAGGTCTATCTGCTTTATGGCAGCCTGGGCGGACTTGTTAAGCTTCAACTCGAAGAGATATAGAGCCTTGGCGGTCTTCATCACTATATCCACACGACCAATCGGAGTGTGTACCTCCACTTCGACATATCTTCCGAAAAGGGAGAAGATGACGTAGAGAAGCTGCTGGTAATGGCCTTCTGAGTTGGCATTGTCGCAATAGGGAACGGTGAGGAGATAAGCCTGAAGGAGACGGAACATCTCGTCGAGGTCTTCATTAAGCAATGCAAGATACATGTAACCAATCGTTGTGCCTCCTTCAACGCAATACTCGTGTACATAATTTGGCAAGAGGCTGTCCATCAGCCCTACACGTATTTCGGTGTTCGGTATGTCGAGTGTGTATAGTTTGGTCGCCTTATTGTGGTCCTTTATAGTGATGTAGCCGCTCTGGTAGAGCAGCGGAGTAATGTCCTTCATGTTTTCGGTAGGAGCATCGAAGGCTGATGCCAATACACTACTGCCTCCTATTTTCGACGGCACGACATTAAACTTCCTAAGCATATCGATGAGATACGTAGGAGTACCCGAACCAAACCAGTAGTTGGTGTAGTCGTGGTCTTGGAACGCGTTGAGAAGGCTGAAAGGGTTGAATATGTCTGGCGACGGCCATGTGAAATGATAGCCGTCGTATTGCTGCTTCAGTCCTTTTATAGCTTCTTCACGCGTTATTTCCTGGGCTGTAGCAAAATCGTCGATGTAGTCAGACATCTGAGTAAGCATCTCCTCCTTGGTGATGCCGCATACTCCCGCATAATCAGGGCGCATGGATATGTTCTTCAGGTTGTTCAGCTCGCTGAAGATGCTAAGCTGCGAGAATTTTGTTATGCCGGTAAGGAAGACGAAATGCAAGTATGGGTCGCAGTCTTTCAAGGGTGAATAGAAGTTGCGCATAACATTGCGGAGTATAGGTAATGTCTTCTCCTCATGAACCACGTCAAGCAGCGGGGCGTCATACTCGTCAATAAGTATGACAACCTTCTTGCCAGTCTGATTATGTGCTGCATGAATCAATGCCGTTAAACGGTCGTTGTTGTCAATAGCGGGATTAGTGATGCCGTATTTCCTTTCATACTCAACAAGGCGATTGCCAAGATAGCGTTCCAGTTGATCCTTCTCCATGTGCTTGCCCGAAGCCATGCTGAATCTCAGCACGGGATATTCCGTCCACTCCTTCTCCACGGTTTCGATAAAGAGCCCTTTGAACAAGTCCTTTCTTCCCTCGAAATAAGCCTGGAGTGTAGATACAAGCAACGACTTGCCAAACCGCCTCGGGCGGCTCAGGAAGATATACTTGCTGAGGTGTATCATGTTCCAGATATACTCAGTCTTGTCAATGTAAAGACAGTCAAGGTCTATCACCTCGGAGAATGTCTGTATGCCCACGGGCAGTCGTTTCAGTTGCTTCGTTTCCATATCCCACAAACTATTTATGTATCAGAATGTCTCTTTTTCGGATGCAAAGTTAGTTTTTTTATTTCATATTTCCAAATAATACGGTGTTTTTAATATAAAAACAGAAAAAACTCACCCCGACAATTCCAGAATATGGAACTGCCGGGGTGCAGCGATTATTAGTTATAAGAGGTTGTTAAATCTGCATGATGATGCCCTTGGTCTCCTCAAGGAACTTAACGATAATGCCGACTTCCTTGCCGTCAGGCACCTGGTCCTTAATCTGATGGATGGCATCGAAAAGGCTGGTCTGTCCGTGGAACACGAGACGGTAGGCATTTGCCACATGACCGATGACATTCTCAGGAGTGCCGAGGTCTTCGAGTATCTTGCGGTTGATGCCACCGTAAGCCACTGGGTTGTGGGTGGCCACGATGAATGGAGGCACGTCCTTGCTGATACGCACACCGGAGGTGACCATTGCGCCACCGCCGACACGCACGTTCGGGTTCACGATTACGCCGGATGAGAATATCACTCCGTTGAAAATCTCGCAGTCGCCAGCCACCTTTGTACCGTAGCCGAAGGTGCAGTAGCTTTTTACCTTTGTGTCGTGCGACACGTGAACTCCTTCCATAAAGAAGTTGCGGTTGCCTATCACGGTCTGTCCGTCGCTGAAAGTGGCGCGGTTGATTACCACATTCTCGCGGAAGATGTTCTCGTCGCCGATGACGAGCTGCGAGGCATCGCCACGATAGTTGAAGTCTTGCGGCTCAGCACCGAGCACAGTGTTCTGGAACACGCGGTTGCCGCGTCCCATTCTTGTGCCATTCATTATGCTCACGTAAGGATAGATGACGCAGTCGTCGCCTATCACTACATCGTCCTCAATATAAGCAAAAGGATAGATGGTTACGTTGTTACCTATCTTTGCCTTTGGACTGACATGGGCTTTTTCACTTATGTTGCTCATGACTTTAATCTTTTAATTTTTTAATTCTTTAATTTCGTATCGCATCACGATGCGATACGACTTACTCCCTTCCACCCCCAAGAGCGGTGTAGAGGCTTACCACGGCCTGCATCTTGTAGAAGTCGTCGCTCACCTTGGTGATCTCGGCGTTGAGCAGGTTAGCCTGTGCGCTGATTACCTCGAGGTAAGACGTGCCGCTGCTCTTGTAGAGCTGGCGTGTGTCTTCCACATTCTGTCGGTAGAGTTCGGTCTGCTTCTGTTCCAGTCGGCTACGCTCGTCGTATGAGTTGTAGCTCACGAGTGCGTTGCTCACCTCGGTGCCGGCCTTGTATATGGCGTTCTGCCAGTTGTTGAGAGCCTGCTGCTGCTGTGCCTTTGCCACCTTCAGTCCTGCAACGAGCTGTCCGTTGGCAAAGATGGGCTGTGTGAGGCTTCCCACTGCAGAGAGCAACCACTTTCCGGGATTAATGATTGCATTCCCCGCGCTGTTGGTAAATGTGCCTGCGCCAGTGATGTTGATGCTTGGATAGAAGCGGCTGCGGGCTGTCTGCACGTTGTGGTAGCATGAGGCGAGGCTCATCTCGGCAGCATGCACGTCAGGACGGTTGTTGAGCAGCTGGAGCGCTATGCCAGTGCTGAACTCGCCCGGGAGGCTCTGCTCGTATAGCTTGCCGCGGCTGATAGTCTGTCCGGGTTGGGCGAGCAGGAGGGAGAGGGAGTTCTCCACCTCACGTATCTGACGCTTCATGTCCACCAGTTGCGACTGCACCGAATAGTAGCTTGCCTCGGCGCTCTGAACGCTTGTAGAGCGTGCACGTCCATACTTCATCTGAAGAGCCATCATGTCCCATGTCTCCTTTGTCAGTCCCGACATTTCCTCGAGTATTTCCTTCTGGCGGTCGAGCATCAGGAGAGTGTAGTAGAGATTGGCAATGCCAGAGATGATGTTTGTCTTCACTGCCAGCTGATAGTCCTTGGCCTGCAGCAGCTGCATCTGTGCGTTACGCTTCACTGACAGCAGGTTGCCGAAGAGGTCTACGCTCCAGCTTGCGGCTATTGGCAGCTGATATGTCTTCGACGTCTTTGCCCCGTCGAACGATGCGAGCGTGCCTTGTGGCGAGAGGGCCACTGAAGGCAGGAAAGCCAACTTTGCGCAAGCAAGCTGTGCCTCAATCATCTTCACGCTGAGAGCAGCATTGAGCAGGTCCACATTGTTGTCGAGTCCCTGCTGTATGAGGGTCTGCAACTGCGGGTCGGTGAAGACGCTGCGCCAGGGCATGTTGCCGAAACTCGTGGTGTCGTTGACAGCAAGAGTGTCGGTCAGCGACTGAGTGTCGCGTACGAGTCCCTGAGTGTTTACCTCAGGGCGCTCGTATTTGTTATATAGTCCGCAGCTTGCGAGCAGCATGCCGGAAGCGGCGAACAGCATTATACTCTTTATTTTCATTTCTTTCAAATATATTTTTTGGAGTTAAGGAGTTAACTCCTTGTTTCCATTCTACTTTGCTCTTGCTTCTATTATCTTCTTCAGCTGTTCTGCCGCATAAGGATTGGTGTATTGGGCTATCTCAGAACCAGCGGTGTTGTTGCTGTCGTTGAAGTCGATAGGACGTAGCTTCTCCTGCAGCCACTGGAACACGGCGAACAGTGCGGGAACGACAAACAGCTGGCAGATGGTACCTATGAGCATACCGCCGACGGCTGCCGCACCAAGCGTCTGGTTACCGTTCTTTCCTACACCCGAGGCGAACATCAGAGGCAGAAGACCAATGATCATGGCCAACGAGGTCATAAGGATAGGACGCAGACGGGCACCGGCTCCGAGGATGGCTGAATAGCGGATGGCCATACCTGTCATACGGCGTTCGAGGGCGAACTGAACGATAAGGATGGCGTTCTTGGCCAAGAGTCCGATGAGCATGATGAGCGCAATCTGCGCGTAGATGTCGTTGGAGTGACCGAAGATGTCGGTGAAGATGAACGCTCCCGCAAGACCGAACGGTATGGAGAGGATTACAGCCAACGGCAGGATATAGCTCTCATACTGTGCCGAGAGAATCAGATAGACGAACACGATACAGAGGGCGAAGATGATGGCCGTGGAGTCGCTCGACTCACGCTCCGAACGCGACATTCCTGAATAGTCAAGACCGTAGCCTGCGGGCAACACCTGAGCGGCAACTTCCTCAATGGCGCGGATGGCATCACCGGAAGAATAACCCGTAGCAGCCGACGCGTTGACGTTGATGCTGGTGAAGAGGTTGAAGCGGTTCACGTTGGAAGGACCATAGACGCGGCGCAGCGAGCAGAACTCGCTCACTGGCGACATGCCGTTCGGAGTGCGAACGTAGATGTTGGTCAGCGTTGCGGTGTTCTTGCGGCTGTCAACAGTTCCCTGAATCATCACACGGTAGAGCTTACCGTAGGCGTTGAAGTTTGAGGCATACATACCGCCGTAATATCCCTGAAGCGTGGAGAGCACTGTCTGCGGCGTGATGCCTGCCTGCTTACACTTCGCCACGTCAACATCCACCATATATTGTGGATAGTTAGGGTTGTAGGAAGTCATGGCGTTTGATATCTCAGGACGCTTGTTCAGTTCAGCCAGGTACATCTTTGTAATCTCGAAGAACTTGTTGAGGTCGCCACCGGTCTTGTCCTGCATGGAGAACGTTACACCGTTGGTTGCACCGAAGCCGTCCACCATAGGCGGTGCGAAGGCGAGAATCTGCGCGTCCTTTATTTCGGCCGTCTGCTTGTATATCATGCCGAGCACTGATGTGGACGACATCGGGTTGACGAAGAATCGCATGATGCCGTCGCCCTGCCACAGTCCAGAGAGGTTGTAGAAGAATCCGGCCGGACGCTCCTCAAACGGCTTCAGCTTGATGATGAACGTGGCCTGGTCGGAGCCCTGACCAGCAATGAAGTTGTAGCCCAGCAGCTGCTCGCGGTTCTTCACGGCGGGGTTGCTGGCAAGCATCTTGTCTATCTGGTCGATAACCACCTTTGTGCGGTTCTGGCTCGTACCGGGAGCCATAGACACGGTACAGAAGATAACGCCGGTATCCTCGTCGGGCACAAGACCTGTCTTTGTTGTGGCCATGGTGATGACCATCGCCAGTATTCCCACCACTACGGCAGCACCTGCCATGATGCGGTGCTTGATGACGCTTGCCACACCATTCTTATATTTATTGAGAATCTTCTCATACTGATAGTTGAAGGCGGCATGGAAACGGTCCACTACCGACATCTTGTGCTCGGCATTCTTGTCGTGGGGCTTCAGCAGGATGGCGCAAAGCGCAGGCGACAGGGTCAAGGCGTTGACAGCCGAGATAAGGATTGACACA
>CALZAP010000087.1 GCA_945614335.1 uncultured Prevotella sp. | reverse complement strand
TGTTTTCCTTCTTCCATAAATGCTTCGAGCGTCATGCCGTCAATATATTCCATGATGATGGCAGGTCCCAGGTCGGGCACAACCTCCATGCTTATGGTGTGGCAGATATTCGGATGGTCGAGCTGTATGCCAATCTCAAATTCCTTGTTGAGCACCAGCCGGTAGGCAGGAGTCATGAGAAAGTCGGGCTTGAGACATTTCAGCATGTAGCGCTTGCCGAAACGCCGTGCAGAGTAGATGCGGGCATGGCCTGAGCGTGAGACATAACACTCACGGATGTCGCTAAAGGTGTGCGACACTATTGTCATGTCGTCGATCATCGTGCCGATGTCTTCTGCAAAGCCCGATGTGTCTGCCGTTTTATGGTCTGATGTTGGTGATTGTGTTGTCATTTCTCTCCCTTTATTATTACCAACATGTTCAGTCCGCTGTTTCTCCCGGCCACAAACGTGGGCGTGTTTCCTTCAGGCCGCTCAATGAAAGGCAGTATTAGCGGTTGGCCTTTGATAAAACAGCCAGTGACGAAGCGGTCGCCAACACGTATCTTACTGTTTTTTGATTCCACGACCTCGTATTTGCTGCTGCCGAGATACCTTAGGCGGAGCAGTCTGTTTGGTCGCCAGCCAATCTCTATCTGTTGTCCGATGTTCAGTTCGCTGCTCAGCACTTGGCATGCGTTGAAAAACGAGGAGTTGTATCGTGTGCTTGTCTTCAGCCACGAAACGAACGAGTCGAAGTTCTCGTGTCCTATATAGTTGGCGAGGATGTCGAGGGTGAACTTTCGTGTCTTGTGGCTGTCGTTGACATAGCCCCATATTCTTTTCAGAGTCGAACTGGATATTTCCTTCGACCCTTTCCGTTTGAGTTCCATCGAGAATTCCTCGAAGTCGGTGGTAGTAGAGAGAATGCGTTTGAATTTCTTCTCCACGAGCGATTTCAGTTCTTCTATTTCCGGGGTGTTCATATCTTTTTTATGTTTTTAATTTGTTATATTGGGGAGTTCTCTTGTTTGCGAAAACTTCCCCCAATACCTATGATTCCGGTACAGTTCCTTGCTTGCTGCGGGGACGTGGAGTGTGCAGCTGTCGAAGATGTTGTAGCCGTCGGTGGTATGGAATGTTGTTTCATAGCATACTGGAGGATATTCCGCGGTTATGTATAGATGCTCTATGCGTGTGCCGTCGAAGACGTACTCGCCCAGTTGCTCTGTCGCAGTGCCGAGATGCACTTCCCTGAGGCTTGCGCATTGCTGGAATGTGGCTGTGGATATGGTCTTCAGCGCGTCGGACAAGACCACTTTCTCCACACTGCTGCCGTAGAATGCCGCCTGTCCCATCTCCTTCACGCTGTTGCTCATGACAAACTCCGTGAAATGACAGCCACGGAAGGCGTATGACCCGATGGAGGTGACGGTGGCAGGCAAGACAACCTTGTCGGTTTTGCCCATCGGCATCCATACGATACGCGAGATACCGGCGTCGTATAATATTCCGTCTACACTCTTGTAACTCTTGTTTGCGGCAGGCACTTCTATCTCCTTCAGGGCGATGCAGCCTTCGCTCGGCAGTATGGCGGTGGCGTTGGCTGGCATGGTGATCGACGTGAGTGATGCGCAGTCCTTGAATGCTTGTTCCTCCACGCTGACCGCAGAGATAGGAAGCACCACGCTCTTTATGTCCGTTGCGGCAAACATGCCGTAGCCCACGACATTGTCCTTGGTGTATCGCGACGGCACATAAGCCTCGCCTCCCTCGACTATTATGACATCGGCGAGATTGAGTTGCTCGACGTTTATCTCACGCAGATAGCGGAAATCGTCGCCTTGCATCTTTCCCGAGAACGAGAGGGTGGGGTAGAGTGCGTTGTCGCCTTGCATTATCTTTTTCAGGTTGCCGCCTTCGCCGAGCAATATGCTGTAGCCCGTGGTGAAGGAGAGCGAGGCTCCCGTCGATTCGCCGAGAGGGTTTATGGCGAAGGGAACAAGCTCGTAAGATGTCTGTCTCTCAAGTCCGTAAATGGCGATTTCCATTTCCGTCCCGACGTTCTCCATGTCTGCATGGTAAGTGGTCTGCCTTCCCGTTGCCACGTTAGTTACCTTGCAGCCAGTGGATAGGATGGCGTCGCCACCATCGTCGGTGACGGCATAGGAGACGATGATGCCAGTGGGACCCTGGGCGAGGGAGGTGAGGGCCGACACTTTTGGCTTTGTGTTTGGCTGGGTGGTGAAGTTTGTCTCGTTGCTTCTCACCTCAGTCCTGCCATTGAAGGAACACAGGCGGCAGACATATTCGGTGCCGGGCGTGAGACCAGTGAGAGTGCAGTTCACGCTGTCGCCCATGGGCACGAGTGGTTCGGTGGCTATGAAGTGTCCGCCTTTCTCGCCATACTCCACGGTGAGCCGTGTCGCGCTTGCCCTTCCCGCAAAGGCATGAACCACGGCAGAGGTGCGGGTGACGGCAGTGGTCTCGCCCATTGTCATCACGGGAACGGGATTGAGGGGAATGTCGTAGTCGGTGCACGAGGCGCAAGCCATTGCGGCAGCCACGAACAGCAGTAATATCTTCAGGTGTTTCATTTCTTTCCAAGTTTAATGCCAAAACCAATGTTTACTTGCCACTTGCAAAACTCTATTGTAGACACCGAGAGCAAGATGAGTTTGTTGCCCGTGTTCCATACGAGTCCCGTCTCGGCTGCCAATCCCTTGCGCGTCATGTCGCTGTTGATGGCATATCCGCCTCCTTCCTCTTCTGCCAACTGCCATGAGGTGGCAGTCTTCCCGTAGCCTACGCCTTCCAGAAGTGTCAGGCGCGAGGAGAGACGGTGGGTGAGACCGGCTGTGAGCATATAGTTGCTGCGTCGTTTATTTCCGGTGAAGTAAGGCATCACCGAAGAGCCGTCAGTTGGCATTCCGTTTTTGTCCACTTCGGTGCGTATGTTGCCAGTGGAGCGGAAGTCGGTGGAGGCGTGGAGGAAGAAGCCGTGGCGCTTCATGGTGCCGACCATCAGTCCCACAGGAAAGCTGCCCGCCGCGGCCGACACGGTGGCCATGGCCCACCAGGTGCGTGGCAGTGGTTGTCTGAGTGTCTTCACCATTACGGTGTCAACGCGGGTCTTTGTGATCACCAGCGTGTCGTGAATCTCCTCAGCCACCGGTTGCGGTGTCGTGATTTTCATTACATAGCACATGTGGCTTTCGAGCGGTTGTTCGAAGCGGTAATTTCGCATCACTCCCCATTCAGGATGCTTTATTGTAATCATCTTGGTGCCGTTTGGCACGTAGAGGAGAATCTCGCCCACCTCGTCTTGCCGTTTCACTATACCCAATGGAGTGGAAAAGACAAAGTCGGCAGGCGCTTCCACCTTAATGAGTGCGCATGCCTGTCCGTTGAGGTCGCGCACGGGTGAAATGAAGGCGCTCACGTCGTTTTTCATTATCTTCACCGACGCCACCTTAAATTCCTGTGCCTTGGCAGCCACTACAGTCATTGCCGCAATCACCATCGCCAATAATCTGCTTTTTAATACCGTATATTTCATTTTAATGCTGTTTTAAAGGCTTAACTCCTTACTCAAGATTAAAGTCGTTTATGCCGATAATTTCGCTGTCGTTCGCCACCGACTGCTTAGGCTGCCATGTCCTCACGTGTATGACTGGCATTGACTGGTTGCGGAAGTCCCATAGGAGGAAGAGCCAGCCGTCGTCGGCATATCTGTCGCTTGTGTATTTTTGTCGAAGAACGACTCCGTAGATGCCTGCCATGGTGGGATGGCGCATGATGCGGAAGTCGGAGAACTTCACATCAATCTTTTTGTTGGCTGCAAACACCTTTTCAAGTCGCGCCACGTATTCAGCCTTTGTCTTTAGACTGTAGGTGACGCGTTCGTCGCCTTCTATTGTGGCCGTGGCATTAGACTTTTTCACCACGTTGCCCACGATAATCAGCGCCTTGTCGCTCATCACCTGTCTGATGAAGTCGATGTCTTTGGTGTTGTACGACATTCTCAGGTGTTCGCAGTAGTTGAGTATCATCTTTCTGTTTGTCGCGTCGCTCTCTTCGAGTTTGCCGCTTATCACCTTTTTTGCCTCTTGGTAGAAGGGATTGCCTTTTGCTATTTGCCTGATGTCGGCAGTTATCTCCCTCGACGCTGCGGCAGGCTTCGCCGTATGGCGGGTTTCTGCAGGCGTGTTGTCGAGGTCGGTACGGCTGCTGTTGATTACCGGTTGGTTCTCCATTCTCACCACGGTGTCTACATACACCCTTCTCACCTCATGTCTCACGGTGTCGTGCACGGGCAGTCTGTCGGCAGCATGTTCAGGCAGCAGCCATAATGTCACTGCCACTATCAGGAGAATGAGATTCAATCCCACCAAAAAATATAATACTCGCCTTATCATATATCTTAACTCCTTAACTCCTTAACTCCTTAACTCCTTAACTCCTTAACTCCTTACTCCCACTTCTCCATTTCCCCTCCAATTTCAATATTCGCCTGTTCGGGATTTCTCGTGATTACGAGATTTACGAGATGGTTGACACCGGCCTTAAACACGAACTTGCTCTCATAGAGATAGCTCACGCCTTTCATCACCACCTCGATGAGCGGCATGCGGTTGTCGATGCGTTGTGGCACGATGATGGCCCCAAACACGTTGTCGCTTTCCTGCCGTGACTTTATGGTGAGTCTTTTGCCTTTTGCCTCGCGTGTGGCAATGCCTGCCGCGAGGTCGATGGTGGCAGTGGTGACGGTGTTGTGAATATACACTTCGGCGTCGTTAGGCATTTCGCCTTCGAAGTCCTCGCCTTTCACGAGTCTTATTGTTAGTCGGCTCATGATATGCCTGAAACTCAGCGTTATGGGAGATTGTCCAGCCGTTACGCCTTTTGTCACGGCAAACAGGAAGTCGCTCGCCTCATATCCGCCGAGACGGTCGGTGGTCTCAGCCGTTGTCTGGTCGGTAGCCACGCCAAAGGGTTGGTCTTCTGTTGACACGATGTCCTGGTACGGATAGTAGGCGTAGGCGTTGTATCTTCCTTCGTCCCAGTAGAGTGTACGTCTGCCCGACCATTTGTTTGACTTCAGTGTCAATGGTTCGTTGTTTACGAGGTTGCCCGAGAGTTCCAGTCCTTTTTCTTCTTCAGCCATATAGAGTCCAATCTTGTCTCCCTCCTCAAAATCCGTTGATGTGGCTTTTGTGGCTGAAGGATACAGTGCTACCACGTTTATAGGTGTTCCCTTTGCCCTTTGTGACGTGTCGACGTCCACCTCGTTGTCAGCACACGAGCATAGAGTCATCACGGTCACCATCAAGCCTGTTGTGAAAATGTCCTTTCTCATATATTATTGTCTTAACTCCTTAAAATTTCGGTTTTCCCTTCATTATGCGTGGAGCCATCTGCATGTTTCTCGCCTTGCCGTCAGCCCGTTCTCCCGCCGAGCGTGTGGTTGCCGCGGCGTCGCGTTTGTCGTTTTTCACAAACTCTTCGTACGAGAACTCCTCTCCGGCATAGGCTTTGATTCGTTTCACTATAGCCTCACGCGATATGGTGTTGTAATAAGGGATGTCGTTGTTCATACAAGAGTTTTGTTCCGGCCGGAAGACACCACGGCTGTGCATGAACGCTCCCTCGAATATGTCAACAATGTCAGAATATCGAGAGTCGAATATGAGGTGTGCCCATGGCACCTGGTGCATCTTTCCCGTCACCGAAATGTTCTGGTACCATCCCAGTGCCTGCGCCGCGAGCACAGCATCCACATGTCCGCAGCAAGCGCATCCGCAGGCGTCGATGAAAGCGTTGTGGTAGATATACTCGTCGCCGAGCTTGCCGAATCCGTGTCCTCCCGCCTCGTGTTGCATCACTCCTCTCGAGTCGAAAGGATAACCGTAGGTGCTCTTCGGACAGAAGGCGATGGCAGATCCGTCCTCCCACATCTGTGTTATGCCGCCATAGTCGGTGCTGTTTGGTATCACCACGATGAGCGTCTGCGGCAGGTTGGCTGTGTTCACCCTTTGATTATTCAGCACGTAGGAGAACATCTTGTCGTAGTCGCATTTCAGTCCCATTCCCCCTTCAAACGTTGTGTTAAACCTGTTGTAGCGTATCGTGTTTACCGTTCCCACTCCGCTTTCTGTCGAGAGGGCGAAGGCAGTCGAAACGTTGAAGTATTCGCGGTATGTCTTGTATGGCTCTATGTCGAAGAAATAGCGCATGCCGTCCTTCATGTCCGCGAGGTACAGTCCCGAGGCTATGTCGTTGGCGTCATATCCGTCACCTATGAATACAATGTTTATACCTCCATTCTTGCCCTTGGTGGCCGTCTGCAGGTCGAGCCATTGGTCTTCTTCGTAT
>CALZAP010000086.1 GCA_945614335.1 uncultured Prevotella sp. | reverse complement strand
CCAGTTCGTAGAAAGAGCTGTCTTCGTCGGCATGTGCCCATGAGCCTTCCACACGCTTTCCTGTCACCCATAGTGCCAGGTGGTTCTGCTCGTTGTATGCTGCCATCGGGTTTTCGTCGTTCTGTCTCTCCGAGTCGAAACGGTATACGTTTCCGAACTCAAAGAACCTGAGGTTGCCGTTCTTGCGCTTGGCGTTGTGTTCTATGCTTTCAAGTCCGCCGAATAGCAGTGTCTGTCTCATCACGCAGAGGTCTGAGCTCAGCGGGTTCATGATTTTCACTGAGTTGTCGGCAGGCCACTCGTTGCGGTTTTCGTAATATGCACCGCGGGTGAGCGAGTTGTTAAGTATTTCGTTGAAGCCGCTTCCCACGAGCTGTTCGCTCACGAGGTTGGCGAGCTTGTGCTTCTTGTCCTCATCGCCCTTTATGACGAGACAGCTCTTCAGCTGTGTAGGTATCTCGATGTTGTTGTAGCCGTAGATGCGCAGAATGTCTTCCACCACGTCGCATGGACGCTGCACGTCAACCCTGTATGCCGGCACTTCAATGTCGAGTCCCTGTGCGTCCTCAGCCGTGATGGTCATCTCCAACGACTGGCAGATGCTCTTTATCGTATCTGGTTCCAGTACCTTGCCAATGAGTGTGTTAACATAGTTGTACTCCAGTCTCACCTTTGCGTTTTCGATAGGGTTAGGATATTCGTCGCGAATCTCCATCGACACCTTTCCTCCAGCCAGTTCCTTACAGAGTATGGCAGCCTGCTTCAGTGCATATATGGTTGCGTTGGGGTCAACACCACGTTCAAAACGGAACGAGGAGTCGGTGCTGAGTCCGTGACGTCGTGCACTTTTTCTTATCCATGTCGGATGGAAATAAGCGCTTTCAAGCACCACGTTGGTGGTAGTCTCGTAAGTGCCGCTACCCTTACCGCCAAACACACCTGCAATACACATCGGTTCCTCGGCGTTGCAGATGCTGAGGTCGTGTGTGCCGAGAGTGTGCTCCACGCCGTCGAGGGTTACAAACTTTGTGCCCTCAGGCTGTGTGCGAACCACAATTTTGTGCCCCTTCACCATGTCGGCGTCGAAGCAGTGCATGGGCTGTCCGTAGGCCATCATTATATAATTAGTAATGTCAACGATGTTGTTGATAGGACGCAGGCCGATGACACGCAGCTTGTTCTGCAGCCACTCTGGGCTTTCCTTCACCTCACATCCAGTCACGCTCACGCAAGCATACCTACGGCATGCCTCTGTGTTTTCTATCTCCACGTCCACCTCAAGGTCGTGGTTGTCCACGCAGAATGCCTCGCAATCCGGGCGGTGGAGGCTTGTCTCGTAGCCGTTCTGTTTCAGCCATGCGTAAAGGTCGCGCGCAACTCCCCAGTGTGAGAGGGCGTCGGAGCGGTTGGCTGTGATGTCAACCTCTATGAGCCAGTCGCTCTCGAGGTTGTAGTACTCGGCGGCTGGTGTTCCTACCACGGCCTCCTCAGGTAGCACTATTATTCCGTCGTGGCTTGTCCCCACTCCGATTTCGTCTTCAGCGCAAATCATTCCGCAGCTTTCCACCCCGCGTAGTTTCGACTTCTTAATCACAAATTCCTTGTCGCCGTCGTACAGCACGCATCCTAAGTCAGCCACAATCACTTTCTGTCCGGCAGCCACATTTGGGGCCCCGCACACGATTTGTGAAGGATTTTCATGACCTAAGTCTACTGTTGTGACGTGCAGGTGGTCTGAGTTCGGATGCAGTTCGCAAGTAAGCACCTTACCTACGTACAAACCTTTGAGACCTCCCTTTATGCTTTGCACTTCTTCAAGGGCTCCCACTTCGAGACCCGTAGAAGTGAGTGCGTCACACACTTCCTGTGGTGTAAGGTTGAAATCAACGTATTCTTTCAACCATTTGTATGAAATATTCATTATATATGTTATTTATGTCTTCAAAATTCGGCGCAAAAATAATAAATTTTCGTCATTTATGCAAATTTTTTCTCTCCTTTCTTTTGAAATATTGAAAAAATGAAAAAAAGTAAGCCAAAAGAGGCTTAAAGAATAAAAAATGACTACTTTTGCAGAAAAATGAGAAAATTTTCGCTTTTTGCTGTAGTTATTTCAGCCATAAGCAAGTCAAACAATCGAAAATAAACAATACGCAACTACAAAATGCAAGTAAGTGAACAACAATTTGCCCAGTTTGTAAGGGAACACAAGTCCACCATATATACAGTGTGCTACATGTTCTCAAAAGACAACGACGAGGTAAGCGACCTGTTTCAGGAAATACTCGTGAAGCTATGGAAGGGTTTCGGCTCCTTCGAAGGTCGCAGCGACATTAAGACCTGGGTCTACCGCGTGAGCCTGAACACCTGCATCACACTCGACCGGAAAAAGAAACAACGCCGGAAGAAAGACTCGTTGACGATGGACATCAACCTCTACGAGGACAACGACTCCGACACGCTGCAGGTGAAACAGCTCTACAAGCGCATCAACAAACTCGGATTCTTCGACCGCGCCATCATACTGCTTTGGCTCGAAGGAATACCATACGACGAGATTGGTGAGATAGTGGGCATTTCGGCTAAAAACGTCTCGGTGAAACTCGTACGAATACGTGAACAATTAAAAAACATGAATTAAAAATACCTTATTAATATATAAAAAGCATGACAAACAATGAAAACGTCAACGAGCTCGAGACAATGCGCTCACAGCTCCAAATTTTGAAAAATAAGCTCGACGAGCAAACCATAGTCAACGACAGCCTGCTGCGCAACGCCATGTCAAACAAGATGTCGTGGATAATGAAATACATCTGGTTTGAACTCTTGGCACTGCTTCCGCTATGCGCACTGTCGTTCGTGGGACTAAAACTCATGATTCCCGGCATGCCATGGGCACCGATGGTGTGCATACTGCTGCTCATGGTGGCAGACATAGTGCTCGACTTCTACCTGAACCACACGTCGGAAAACGACTGGCTCGCCGAAAACCTCGTCGCCACGGGCCACAAGCTCATCCGAATGAAGAAACTGCGCTGGATACAGGTGGCCGTGAGTCTGCCGATAGCAGTGGCACTGTTCATCTGGTACGGCTTCTGCATTTCTGCCGAGACCGACGAGGTCATGAGCACTGCCATGAACATCGGAATGGTTGTCGGAGGAGTGATTGGACTGGGCATTGGTCTTTCCATACTGGTGAAGATGAACCGCACCAACGACTCGCTCATCCAGCAAATACGTGAACTCACAAAAGAAGAATTTTAATCACTTTAAATAAATACAATTATGTTTAGAAAAATTGCTTTTACTGCCATCATGTTCACAATGAACATACTCGGCATCAACGCTCAACTGCTTTACAAAATCAGTGGCAAAGACCTTCAGAAACCTTCTTACATCGTGGGCACATTCCACGTGGCTTCATCGTCGTTCATCGACTCCATACCGGGACTACGCGCTGCCATGGACGCGTCGGAACAGGTGTGCGGCGAACTGGAGATGAAAGACATGACCTCGCCTGAGAACGTACAGAAAATGATGGCGGCCATGATGATCGAAGGCGACAAGACCATCAAGGACCTGCTGACAGAAGACGAGATGAAACGTCTCAACGCCTACATGACATCGCTTCTTACCGTGGACTTCAACAACCCGATGATAATGCAGCAGATGGGCAAGTTCACACCTTCCGCCCTCAGCCAGCAACTCTCTCTCGTGTCGATAGTGAAGAAGCTGCCGGGATTCAACCCCCAGGACCTTCTCGACAACGCTTTCCAGCTCTATGCTGCTGAGAAGCAGAAGCCCGTGGTGGGCCTGGAAACCCTCGACTTCCAAATAAACACTCTCTACAAGGGCAAGTCGCTCGAACGCCAGAAGCAACTGCTGATGTGTCTCGTGGACAACCAGGAATACAACGACCTGATGGTGGACCGCATGATAAAGGCCTACTACGCCCTCGACCTTCTCGGACTGAAGACCCTGCTCGACGAGAAGACCAACGACCAGTGTGACTCCACGCCAAAAGAAAAAGATGACATCTTCGGCAATCGCAACCGCGACTGGCTTACAAAGATGCCATCCTTTATGTCAGCCCACTCCACCTTGTTCCACGTGGGTGCCGGTCACCTTCCCGGCGACGACGGCGTTCTCCAGCTTCTGAAGAATGCGGGATATACGGTGGAAGCGGTTAAGTAATTACAACTCCACTACTTCGAGTGAATATGGCGGAATCTGCAGCAGCAGGTTGCCGCCATTTATTTTGCCTTTCACTCCCGTAGCCACTTTCACCCTTTCCTGCGACGGTTTGCCGCTGAAGCCCTCTGTGGGACAGTTGGCTTTGAGTGCGGGAGCCTTTACGGTGAGAGTGAGCGGCACTGGCAGCACATTCACCACCTTCAGATATCTCTTGCCCGAGGCAGAGTCCTCCACGATGGTGGCTGCCACTCGCTTCGTCACGCTGTTGTCCTCGCCCTCTATGGTCACACCCGACGCCAAGAGGCGGTCGCCGGAATATTTCGAGAAGAGGCGCTGGGTCTCGTAGCTCGGGGTGAGCTCGATGGTCTCGTTGTCGAAATATATCATGTCGGGATTCCAGTTCTGGTGCTTCAGGTGACAGAGCATTGGTGCGTAGGAAGTCATCTCCACGATGTCGCCGTTGCGCTCTATGCCGCAAAGGTGGAGAGCCTCGGAGAGGGCGCAGTCGATGTTGCCGCGCTTGCTGCGGGCGGCATACTCACCAAGGTAAACCTTCGGCGCCTTGCGGTCGTAGTTGTCGTAGTAGTCCTGGTTGTTGATAAACCATCCCACACTCTCATAGTAGTGTTCGTCTATCATATAGAAGAGGTCGCCCTGCTGTTTTGCAAACTTCCATCCCTCCACATAGTCTGACGAAGGGGTGTGGAAAGGACCTGCCGTGCCACATATCTTTATATCCGGATAACGCTCGCGTATGGCCTTGCTTATCATCAGGCAGCGCTCCTCAAACACGGTGGATATGATGTCCTCGTTGCCTATTCCTATATACTTCAGGTTGAATGGTTCGGGATGTCCGGCGTCGGCTCTCATCTTCGCCCACTTGTTGGTGGCAGGATCGCCGTTAGCCCATTCTATCATGTTCATCAGTTCCTCGATATATGCCGGCATGTCTTCCATCGGTATGCCTCCCTGCTGTCCTCCGAATCCACATGCGTCTTGTGAGGAGTTTTGGCAAGGCACTCCGGCTGCCAACACTGGCAGAGGCTCGGCGCCAATGTCTTCACAGAACTGGAAATACTCGTAGAACCCCAGTCCGCGGGTCTGGTGATAGTGCCAGATATTACGGTCGGGAGTACGCTCGTAAAGCGGTCCCACGGTATGTTGCCAATGGTAAATATTTTCAAGTCCGTCGCCATGGCTCATGCAGCCTCCGGGGAAGCGCACGAACTTCGGATGCAGGTTGGCTATGGTTTCCGCCAAGTCTCTGCGCAGTCCGTTCTTTCGTCCCTTGAAGGTGTTTTGCGGGAAGAGGCTTATCATGTCTATCAGTGCTTCTGTCTTGCCGGTGGTAACGATGCGCAGCTCGGCAGCCTTGGTGTCGGCCGTAGCCACGAGTTCAGCCTCATATTTCAGCCATCCGTCGTGCAGTCGTTCAGCGGCTTTTTTGTCGGCGGGCTTCACGTTTATTGTGGCTTGTGCAGCCACCTTTCCGTTTTCCACCACAGCCACGTCGAAGCGTTTCTTTGCTGCCGTGTTCACATAGAAGCTGAAGAGGTATTTCTCTCCGCGTTTCAGCACCATACCGTCCCAGCCCGTGTTGTAGAGGGTGTCGGCAGCGATGCTCAGTGCGTTGGCGTTAGGCTTTCCCAACGGTCGGCTGTTCACTATCTGCGCCTTGCGTCCAGAGGCCAGTCGCCAAGCTGTGAAGGCATGCCAGCCGTTGTGGTCTTTCGGTGTGTATTCGAAGTCGCGGTTCTGCACCATTTCCGCATAGAGTCCTCCGTCGGCGGCATAGCTTATGTCTTCGAAGAATATGCCTATAAGTTTATCACTGATTTTCTTTGCGTTACCATTGTTTACTTCAATTGTAGCTTCAACCCCTCCTTTTGCTATCAGCGAGGTGAAATTCTTTTGGTCGTCGTTAAGGGTCTCACCCCATGTAGCCGATTTTTCACCCAGTGTCTTGAAGTAGTTTCTCACGCCTTCTATGGTCTGTGTCTTGCCTTCGAGCGATATGATGTTGCCCGTAAACTGCTTTCCTCCTATGGTCACCACGTCACGCTTTCTGTCGGCTTTTTCGTAGTCCTCCGCCGTGGCCTTAATATCTTTCGAGAAGTGGCGGAACTGTGCGTCGGTGTTTGTCTTACGGTACTTGCCGTCGCGCGTCTTATAC
>CALZAP010000085.1 GCA_945614335.1 uncultured Prevotella sp. | reverse complement strand
CTTTTTGTTTTCTTCGGCAAATGTACTATATTATTTTATAAATTATCCTTTTTCCCCTCCCAAATTAATTAAATTTAATTTTTTTTGCCAATTAATGAAACTATTCAGTTCACCAATTAATAGGTTATAACAAAAAAAGTTTTAGATAATCGTAAGCAAATATGGGAAGGACTTATGTTTTAAACCGACTTGCAATGGTTAAGGGTAAATTTTTCAAATCTTTCAAGTCTTCCATTTATGGCCCTCACACCGCTTCGCGCGGTATGAGTGCATTATAGTAACGGAGTCATATATAGAGGTAAATATACGATGCCGTTATCCACTTTCAGGTCTTTGGCATGAAGCACGTAAGGAGTGGACATTTGATTGGAATACTTTGCAATGCACTTGTTGAGAGAAGTCGTGGTGTATTGCTTGCCTGATTTCACTTCAATGGCAGAAATGTTGTGACGACTCGTTATCCGCGATTTGGAGATAAGGAAATCTATCTCCATCCGATCACTTGCCGACTCTGCCGAATACTTGCTGAAGAAGAACAGGCGATGTCCTGCAGCACGCAGCATTTGGGCTACGATGTTCTCCACTATCATGCCCTCGTTTATCTCAAGCTTGTCAGTCATCAACTTTTGGTATAGCTCATTTTTTGCAATAGCACGATCGTCAAACGCATGACTTATTAGAAGTCCAGTGTCTCCCATATAACACTTCAGGGTAGTACGTTCCTCATTGAGCCGCAGTCCAATACTGGGTTCGGAAGAATTATAGCAACAATTAACTATTCTTGCATCCTCCAACCAGAAGAAGGCTTCGGAATAGTCACGCATCCTGGCTTCAGATTTCAGGTCGGACAAGCGGAACTTCTTTTCGTGCTTCTGCAGCTGTCCGGGTATCTCCTCGAATATGGCTGACACTTTTGTCTCCTGATTGTCAGCATATTTTCTGATGTCATTTCTGTATATAGACAGGATGTCTCGCTTAATCTCATCCACTTCGTAAAGGTCTCTCTTGGAGACGTATGCCTCGACAGCCTGTGGCATTCCGCCAACAATCATATATTGGCGGAAATAGTCCATTGCCTTCCTATGAAGACCATTCATAGGTTCCAGTCGTTCAAACTGCCGTGAGATGAATGGCATAAGCATCTCGTTGCCAAGTGCCCACATGAATTCCTCAAAGTCCATAGGGAACATTTCGATTGAATGTTCTTCTGACGGAAGCAGTATGTCCTTTACGTTTTTCTTGATAGAGATAAGCGACCCTGTTTCGATGTAGTCGTATCTACCATCTGCAACAAGATACTTAATTGCCGAGCGGGCACGAGGACAAAACTGAACTTCGTCAAATATTATCAGCGAACGAGCCTCAGCTCCTTTATTTGGTCTTCTCATTAGCCTCTTCTGCCCATACATTTCAAGACGTGACAACAAGGTATCAATATCGTCAAGATAGTGGTCGAATAACTCGGTCACATTCTTGCTTGCACGAGCGAAATCAATAAGCAGATAAGACTCGTATTGCTCTTTTGCAAATTGTTCTACGATATAACTCTTGCCGATACGTCGTGCTCCCTCGATGAGGATTGCGACCTCACCGTGCCTATTTCGCTTCCAATCAAGGAGTTGCTGATAAATCTTTCTTTTCATTGCCATAATACTTATACCTTTCTGAGAAATTCAACTGCTCGTTTTTACACTTATCTGAGAAATTCAAATACTTGTATTTACACCTTTCTGAGAAATTCATCGGTGCAAATTTACACCTTTCTGAGAAATTCAGCAAGAAACACGGCAATGATTTATTAATTATTAACTCTTTTCTGTTACTTTTACCCAATATTTTTATTACCTTTCCTCTATAAATGAAGCCTCAGAATTCAAATTGTGACATAAGAGCACGGAATGATTAGGATTGAGCGTATGTATGCCTTGATTATTAGAAATTTTGCGGATTTCGGTAATATTTTTATCTCGATTGGCCTATAATTGGGAAATTTTATCTAAATTTGCAGACAATATTCATATTTATAGTTATGACAACAAGTAAAAACAAGAAATCCCAGCATCGCCAGATGTTGATATGGATGGGGGCGCTCGTAGTGGGGACCGCCATCGGAATGCTGCAGGTGGGATGGATTGACACCACCATGGAGTTTATAGCAAGTGTATATACACGACTGTTCCAACTGCTTGCTGTGCCCACAATCGTACTGGCTGTAATCACAACACTATCGACACTCGGCGGACAGAAGGATTCGGGGCGCATCTTCCGCACTGCCCTCAAATACACTATCCTCACCACCGTGTCGGCTGCAGCAGTGGGATTGCTGCTCTATGTCATCGTGGCTCCGGGAAACCTGCCTGAAGGTATTGCCGCTTCTTCTGGATTATCAGATATCTCTGAGTACTCTCAGAAATCCTATTCCGAACACTTCCTTTCGGTAGTGCCCAATAATATTGTGCGCCCCTTCCTTGAGGGCAATGTTCTCTCGCTCATTCTCATTGCCTTTGCCGTGGGCATGGCATTGTCGAGGATGAAGCGCACCGAGGGTGTTGAGGCTGTGCTGAAGGTGCTGTTCGGTCTTCAGGAACTGCTTTTCCATCTCATACACTGGCTGATATGGACGTTGCCCTTAGGCATTCTCGCCTTTTCTGCTCAATTAGCTTCGCAGATGACGGCGGGAGTGGCTGCCGAGTCGCTTGGCAAGTATATCCTCGTCATCATAGGTGGCAACTGCATACAGTTCTTCGTCGTTCTGCCTCTGTTCCTCCTCTCGCGCGGACTCAATCCTGTGCATGTATTGTCGAAGATGATGCCGGCGGTGTTGATGGCTTTGTTCACCAAGAGCTCCGCAGCTACACTGCCTGTCACCATGGAGACATCTGAGAAGCGACTTGGAGTAAGTCCTAAGGATGCCCGTTTCGTGTTGCCCATCTGCACCACTGTAAATATGAACGGTTGTGCGGCGTTCATCCTTGTCACCTCGCTTTTCGTGATGCAGAATGGAGGTATCGAACTCACCATTCCCACCATGCTTCTGTGGCTTCTCCTTTCGGTGGTGTCGGCGATAGGCAATGCAGGGGTGCCGATGGGTTGTTTCTTCCTCACCCTCTCGCTGATGTCGGGCATAGGTGCGCCTGTCGCCATCATGGGTATTATTTTGCCTGTATATACAATAATAGACATGATAGAGACTGCCGAGAATGTATGGTCAGACTCCTGTGTGGCTGCAATGACCGACCATGACGTGAAATGAAGATAGCAATAGTTGGAGCCGGAGCCGCAGGCTGCTTTGCGGCGATAGAGATAAAGAGGCGCTGTCCCGAGGCTATGGTTACTGTATTTGAGAGTGGACATATGGCCTTGTCGAAGGTGGCTGTGCCGGGTGGAGGAAGATGTAATATTGGCGTTTTTTCAAGTTTACAAACGACAACTAATACAACCATGACAACAAGAATGAAGGTTGAAAGTCTCAATCATCAACTTTCAACCTTCAACTTTCAATTTTCAATCTTCAATTTCCAACTTTCAACCTTCAATTTCCATAGGGTTTTGTTGTGTCGATGTTTTCAGAGTTTCTCCACTTGAATGTCTTCCAGTCGTCGGGCTGGGCAGGGGAGAAGTCGGTCCAGTCGGAACGCAGGTACTTCACGAAGGGGAGGTTGAGCTGCTTCATGCCCATAACCACCATTTTTGCCACCTCATAGGCACCGTAGGGATTGAAGTGGGTGTTGTCGGCAAGGGGCTTGTCCTGGCCGGGGAAGGTGTTGGCGGGATAGTGTACGAGCGACCTCTTGCTGTCTTCAAAACCGAGAGTCTCGAAGAAGGTGCGGGTCATGTCGTGAAGGTCTATCACCGGCACGTTTTCCCTTCGTGCCACTTCTCGCATTGCGTCAGGATAGTCGCCGTGGGTCTCCTGAATCTTGCTGTTTGTGGCGGTGTCGAAGGCGCGGCGCTGGGTGGGTGTGATAAACACTATGTGGCCGCCTGCAGCCCTCACCTTGTCGATGAATATCTTCAGGTTGTGGGCGAAGTTGTAATAAGCTCCGCTGCCCGGCTTACGTTCTTTCTGGTCGTTATGTCCGAACTCGCAGAACACGTAGTCGCCTTTTTTCATCATGGTGAGAATCTTGTCGAGTCGGTTTTGTGCAAGGAACGACGATGTGGCGAGCCCGCTTTCTGCAAGGTTTGCCACCGCCACTTCCGGCTGGAACCATCGTGTCACCATCTGTCCCCAGCTGGCGTAAGGCTCTGAAGCCTGGTCGGTCACGGTGGAGTTGCCGCAAAGGAAGAGTGTGAGGGCGGTGGTGTCGCGTTCTATGGTTATCTCTTTCACCGCTGGAGCGTCGCCGGTGAACTCAAGTGTGAGGCAGTCGTCCCATGTGCTGATGCCTTGTTCGCGTTTGTTTATGCGTACGCTTGTCATGTCGCCGATGTAAGGCGAGCGCTTGTTGACGGTGAACGATACGGTTTTGTATTCGCCTTTCTTGGTGGCGGTTTCCTCCACCATCAGTCGTCTGCATTCGGCTCTCACTGAGGTCTTTGCGGCACGTTTGCGGTCGCCGAGAGTCACGCTGACGCGATAGTTTCCGTCGGGCAGTTCGGCTGAGAAGAAGAAAGGAGTGCCTTGCTTGTCTGCCTTGGCACTGAGGTCGGCATGTATGGTGTTGGCAGACTTGAGATATGCCGCGAGTGGACTGCCGTTGCGTTCCAGTCCACGGGCCACGCTCTTGGCGTTCATCTTTGCTCCGAGCAGGGATGTGTGGGTATGGTCGTGGTTGTAGTATGCCTTTGCCTTTTCCTGTCCTACGGCGTCGAGATAGTCTGCGGAGATGTTGTGAACGTCCACGAGTTCCACACCCGTTTCCTTCACCACTTCGCGATACCACTTTCCGTAGGTGTTGTTTCTGCGCTCAATCTTTCCACCGGGCCATTCGTTGCGTGGAGTGAGCGACAGAAGTATAGGTGTGGCACCCTTTTCCCTTACGTCTTGTATGAACTTCTTCAGATACCATCCGAAGGAATACACCACTTCATATTTTCCTGTGCTCTTGATTTTGTATACGTGATTGGTGTCGTTGGCGCAGGCAATGGTTCCACGCTCCTTGTTGTTGTCGATGGGACCAATGTCGTTGTGTCCGAACTGTATGAGCACGTAGTCGCCGGGCTTCAGCGAGTTGTACACTCGTTCCCAGCGTCCTTCGTTGAGGAAAGTACGTGTGCTTCTTCCAGCCTTGGCGCAGTTTACACAGGTCACTCGTGTAGAGTCAAACACGCTGTAGGCCTGCGAGCCCCATCCCCACATTCCGTCGGGGTCGCTGTCGTTGTTTTTCACGGTGCTGTCGCCAGTGATGAACACAACGGGCTTTCCCTTCTCGCGTTTCACCTCCACGGTGGGCAGTTCCACGTTTTGCATCATGGCCTTAAGCGGAGTCAACAGAGGATTGTCGCTTGCCGCAATGCCTTCGGCAGCCGAGCGGGCGTTCATTTCCGCTCCGAAGCGTGAGGTGTGTATATGGTCGGTGTAGAAGTGGTATTTCTCTTTCCATGGACCATAGCTGTCGAGCTTTGCGGCAGAGATTTCGTTAAGGTCGACGAAGGGCACGTTTTCCTGTTCTGCCACTTGCTTTGCCCACAAGCCGAAAGTCTTGTTCACTCTCACTATTTTTCCCTGCTCGTCGTAGGCATCACGAGGTGTGAGCGACATGAGTATGGGGTTTGCTCCCGCTTTGCGGCAGTCGGCTATATATTTTCTGAGATATGTGCCATAGGTGTAAACGGTTTCCTTCACTCCCGTCTCCTTAATGGTAACGTTTAGCGAGTCGTGGCCAATGCCTGGAATACTTGCCCTCGCCCTGCCGCTGTCGTATGGGCCGTTGTCGTTGTGTCCGATAGAGATGATGACCCAGTCGCCGGGTTTGATGCCCTTTCTCACGTCAGGCCACAGGCGGTTGTAGAATGTTCGGCTGCTCATGCCTCCGAGGGCTTGGTTTTCGACGGTGATTTTGTTTTCGTCGAAGAAGTGCTGGGCGTAGTATCCCCATCCCCACTGTCCGTTGTTACCGTTTCCAAGTGTACCGTTTCTCATCGTTGAGTTACCGATGAGGAATAGCACGGGGTTGTTTCCCTTTCGGCTTGTGCCGGCTGGGATGCGTGCTGTTGCTGCCTTGTTAAGACTGTCGAGTGTGTTGTCGACCACCTTGTTCACGTCTTCCATCGGCCTGTGCGGATGCTGTTGCCGTGGAGAGTGCAAAAATAGTTGCTGCAAGTAGTTTCGTTTTCATATATTATATTATTTTTTTGTCTTTACTGCCTTGTCCTTTAACCAGTATCCGACGTGTGGCGGCTGGTTGTAGCTCACGTTTTGCCATGCCACCGACATTCTGTAGACATGGTCGTGCATAAGTGTGGTGACACGATAGTCGGTGGGGGTGTTGGTGGTGTAGAT
>CALZAP010000084.1 GCA_945614335.1 uncultured Prevotella sp. | reverse complement strand
ATTCCTGGCTTACGCTTACGTCGGTACGGTTTCCTATCGAAGAAGGGTCGCCCCAGAGTCTGTTCACTCCCACTTCAGGTTCGGCAAGTGTATTGTCGGCGTGGTTGGCTTTTTTCTGTGCCTCAACAGTTTTCTGCATTGCTTTCAATGTAGTGTTGTTAGCCTCAATTTCTGCCAACGCTTTCTCTATGCCTTTTTGTGCAAAGAGTGTTGAACCAGCCATCATGGCTATTAATAATACTATTCCTCTGTTCATATCTTTATTATGGATTAATTATTCTTAAGGAATTAAGGAGGAAAGAAAATTGAAATTGAAAATTAAAAATTAAAGATTAAAAATTAAAGTTCAAGACAAATGTCTATTCACTTCCTTTCGAGAGTATTCCCGGCTTGAACATTTCTCATTCCTCTCTCCTCACTCCTCACTCCTCTCTCCTCACTCCTCTCTCCTCACTCAACAGATACATTACCGGAATGATAAACCCATTGAGCAAGGTGGAAGTGAGAAGCCCACCAAGTATCACCTTTGCCATCGGACTCTGTATCTCGTTGCCGGGCAAGTCGCCGCCAAGCACCATGGGAATCAAGGCCAAGGCAGATGTCAAGGCGGTCATAAGTATCGGGTTTAGACGGTCGGCTGACCCTTGAAGCACACTCTGCTCCAACGACATGCCACTCTCGCGCAAGTCGTTATAGCGGGAGACAAGGAGCATTCCGTTGCGGGTGGCAATGCCAAACAGTGATATGAAACCAATGATGGAAGGAATGCTTACTATCCCACTCGTCATCCATATCGCTACCACACCACCTATCAACGCCAACGGAAGGTTTACCATCACCACTGCAGACTGACGAACACTACGGAACTGACTGAAGAGCAACATAAAGATGACAAGCAGCGACAACAGCGACGTGATGGTGAGAGTGCGGGAAGCCTTCTGCTGACTCTCAAACTGTCCACCATATTCAACATGATAACCTTCTGGCATGTTTACGTTTTCGTCCACCTTCTGCTGTATGTCTCGCACCACACCCAAGAGATCCCTGCCAGCCACATTGCACGACACCACCACCTTGCGCTGGGCATTCTCACGGCTTATGGTGTTTGGACCAGCTGTAGACGTTATCTCGGCAATGTTCTCTAATGCCACCTTTCGGCCTCCGGCATCTACCATAAGATGGCGAATTCCCCAAATGCTCTGGCGGCTGGCGTCGTCCACCTTAAGTGTGAGAGCAAAGGTCTGGTTTCCCTCAAACACCTGCGACACCTCACGTCCTTCAAGCAGCACCTCAATCATGTCTACGAACTCCGGCATGGTAACACCATATTTTGCGAGTATCGTGCGCTTGGGCTTTATCGTGAGCTGCGGACGCTCCACCTGTTGCTCCACGTTCAGGTCTGCCACACCCTCAATGTCCTTTATGCTTGACTTTATCTCGTTGCCAATCTTAAAGATATGGTTAAGGTCTGGACCAAACACCTTTATCGCAATGCTTGCCCTCGTTCCCGAGAGCATGGCGTCGATGCGGTGGCTTATGGGCGACCCCACCTCAATGTTCACGCCTGGAATCTCCGACAACTTATGACGAATGTCGGCAAGGAGTTCGTCTTTCGAACGGTCCTTCAGTTCGTAAGGAGCCTCTATCTCTGAAGTGTTCACTCCAAGAGCATGCTCGTCGAGTTCGGCACGACCGGTTTTCCTTCCCACCACCTTTATCTCAGGCACCGAGAGCAGTATCTCCTCCGCCCTGCGTCCAATCTTGTCAGACTCTTCGAGCGATATGCCCGGCAAGGTGCTTACGTTGATGGTGAACGAGCCTTCGTTGAACGGAGGCAGGAAGCTGCTGCCAAGACCTGCAAACACGGCTATGGCTCCCACGAGAGCCACACACGTAGAAGCGACCACTGTGCGCTTATGTTCAATGGTCCATCCCAAGGCCGTAGTATACCATGCCTTCAGCCTTCGTGCCACTATCGGCTCCCTCCCTTGTTCGTTCAGTTTTCCCTTTCCCAAGAGATAGCTGCACATTACGGGTGTCATGGTCAGAGCCACAACAGTGGAGGAGCACAACGCCACGATGAATGCCACACCAAGCGGCTGGAGCATTCTGCCTTCCATACCCGAGAGGAAGAAAATAGGCACAAAGCTGGCAATGATGATCAGCGTGGAGTTGAGAATGGGCAGGCGCACTTCCTTCGACGCATCGAATATCACCTCTATCACTGGTTTTCGCTCTGCTTCCGGCAACATCCTGTTAAGTCGCAGTCTACGATACACATTTTCCACATCCACTATGGCATCGTCCACCAATGATCCAATGGCAATACACATACCTCCAAGGCTCATAGTGTTGATGGTCAATCCCATAAGATGTAAAGCCACTATGGCAGCAAGCAAAGACAGTGGTATGGTGACAAGCGAAATCAATGTCGTGCGCACGTTCATAAGGAAGAGGAACAATACCACCACAACAAGCACACCTCCTTCGACGAGGGCATCTTTCACATTGTCAATACTGCTCTCGATGAAATGCGACTGGCGGTAAACATCCGTGGACAGTTTCACGTCGGCAGGCAGACTTTTCTTCAGCAAAACAATAGTAGAGTCGAGTGCTTCCGTGAGTTCAAGTGTTGACACAGACGGCTGTTTCGTCACTGTCATCATCACGGCCGGCTTGCCGTTATACGAAGCGGTACCCATGCGCGGCATCCTGTTGCCCACCATCACGTCGGCTATTGCGTCAAGACGTATGGGCATTCCCGATGGCGACTTCTTCACCACTGCCTTTCCTATCTCCACAGGGTCGTTGGTGGTTAGCAGTCCGCGTATGATGTATTCGTTGCCATACTCGTAAAGAGTGTTGCCCGCCACATTACGGTTCATGTTGCCCACTGCATTTATCACCTCGTTAAGGCCAACATTGAAATGCTTCATACGTTCGGGGCTCAGCTGTATCTGGTATTCGCGAATGTCGCCACCAAGCACAGCCACCTGTGCCACGCCACCCGACGCCATCAGACGCGGACGAATGGTCCAGTCGGCAAGTGTGCGGAGCTGCTGGAGAGAGGTGGAGTCGGAAGTAAGTGACACAAACATCAGCTCGCCGAGTATCGACGACTGCGGACCCAGTGTCGGACTTCCTATACCCTGCGGCAGGGCATCACTCACAGTAGAGAGTTTCTCTGTCACTATCTGTCGGGCACGATACACATCAGCCCCCCAGTTGAATTCTACCCAAACCACCGAGAAACCATTTGTCGACGACGACCTTACACGTCGTACGTCGGTAGCTCCATTCACGGCCGTCTCTATAGGAAATGTCACAAGGCGTTCCACTTCCTCAGCTGCCATTCCCTTCGCCTCTGTCATCACAACCACAGTGGGAGCGTTAAGGTCGGGAAAAACATCCACCTCCATGTTATCGGCCGTATATAGGCCGCCAATGGTCAGCAGCACTCCAAGAATGAGCACCACAAGGCGGTTGTCGAGTGAAAATCTGATTATTTTGTTCAACATGGCCTGACGTGTTAATGGTTGTGGTTATGTCCTTCCGGAATGACAGACGACGAGGCTGCTAGCTTCACCTGATATGCTCCTACGGTCACCACACACTCTCCGGTTTTTAGTCCTGACAATATCTCTGTGCGCACTCCGTCAGTCTGTCCTATCTTCACTTCACGCTTCTCAAACACGCCTTCTTCACCCTTATGCTCATGACCTTCGTGAGTTTCATGGTCTTCATGGTCATGTCCTTCGTGAGTTTCAAGGGCATGTCCTTCGTGATTTTCATGGTCATGACCTTCGTGGGCTTCATGATTTTCTTTATGGGCATGTTTCTTTACATATACATAGTAAAGCCCCTGCTCCTCAGTAAGGGCGGTGTTTGGTACAGTGATAACATTTTGTTTTTGCTTAAGCAGGAGATAAACCTCCACAAACGAGCCGGCAATGATATCGCCCACGTTGTCGAACTCGAAAGTGGCAGGCAGGAAAGCCGAGCCTTCGGGCAGAGTGCGACTATACGATATTAGCTTACCATTAAGTTCTGAAAGTTTATAAACGTTGTCGTTTCCTGTAGCCCTGAAGTTTGCACTCCTGATATCATTCATGTTACGGTAAGCACATTCCGGAACATCAACCACCAGTTGCTGTCGTCGGTTTTGAGTCACGATGGCTATTGGGTCGCCAACGTTCACATAGTCACCCGATTTTACGAGTAGCGACTTGATGAATCCTCCCATTCCAGTAGTCACTACAGCACTACCGCTTTTCGAAGCAGCCATGCCTTCATAGGCCGCTTTTGCAGTCTGATAGTTGAGTTTTGCCTGTTCATATTCTCGTTGCGACACAATATTGTCGTCGGCCAGCGGCTTCACTCTTTCCATCTCGCTCTTTGCCGCTTCGAAAGCAGCCTTTGCCTTAGCTATCGGGTCGCCGTCTTGCAAGTGGCGGGCGGTGATGTCGGCCAATGCCTGTCCATTCCCCACTTGACTGCCTTCCGACAGCGAAGCGTTTCTCCAATAAACGATACCGCTCATCGTAGCGGCAACAGTTTGCTCGTCGCCCTGTCTTCTTACAATCTGTCCGGCAGCCTTCATCACTGCCGTGAAGTCTTCCGGTGACACAATCTCAGTAGCCACTCCAGCCTTTTCCATCTGTTCATGTGTCATTACTATTTCGCCGCTATGTTCTTCTTTTTGTTCTCCCTCATGGTCGTGATCGCCATGACGCTTCTCTCCTGAATGACAGCCTGCCATAAGACATGCCACCATCAAGAAACCAGATATTCTCAAGTGTTTCATATTAATTCACGTTTTAGTTAAAAAATGTATTCAAGTATAACGTTAGCCCAACAGAAGGATCAAAAAGGATTTGTCGATCCCTTTTCCTGCCTTATAACGTTGAGCCATTAACTAAAACACGGCGGTGCCCTGAGTCCGCTCACCCCTCCATACCCTTCAAGTATTGGAACGGCAGAGCGGCAGAAATGTTTTTTCAGTTCGGCCATCTGAATGTCCTTCACATGCCATTCATAGCCGAACACTACAAGCTGTGGCAAGAGGCAGAGGTCGGAAATGTTACGGTTGCCACTTACCCTTACATCAAGCCACTGTACATTCTTTATACACGACGAGCATTCGTTGCTTTCTCCATGGTGGCTGGTATGCTTGTCGTTTATGTTATGGTCGATGCTGCACCTTTCCATCACGACACATACTTCCTCACCATGATGATGATGAGGTATCATTGGAGCAATCAGCATAGCCAACAGTCCAAGAGTACATGCTATGAATGAAAGAATGCTTTTCATCTACACCTTATATATATTATATAGTCGCCAACTCCGCTTCCACCATGTTTGTCAGCTCTACAAATTCTTTAATGGTAAGCTGCTCAGGACGTCGGGTCATAATCTCGTGGGAGAAGAAACCCTCGCTTACGATGTGGGCTGTGAAGAGCGGCCGCAAACTCACTCTCAGCATTTTCCTACGTTGGTTGAACACTGTCTTTACTACTCTCTTAAACAGTTGTTCGTCGCATCCGAGGTCTGTAGTTTCATTACGGGTCATTCTTATCACCGCACTCTTCACCTTTGGCGGCGGGTTAAATACACCCTCGTCTACAGTGAACAGATACTCCACGTCATACCAAGCCTGTATCATCACGCTCAGTATGCCATAAGCCTTAGTGCCAGGCTGCGATGCCATGCGTTGTGCCACCTCCCGTTGTATCATACCCGTACAACAAGGTATTAGGTCTTTGTTGTCGAGCATCTTGAAGAATATCTGCGACGATATGTCATACGGGTAGTTTCCTGTGAGCACAAACTGCCTTCCGTCGAAAATCTTCGCCAAGTCCATTCTGAGGAAGTCCTCTCCCAAGATATTGTCGCGAAGTCGCGGAAAGCGTTCATAGAGATAAGCCACCGACTCGGTATCAATCTCCACCGCTTTCACCTCGCGTGGTTTCTCCACGAGATACTGTGTCAGTACTCCCATGCCTGGTCCCACCTCCAAAACGGGGAGATCCGGGCATGCGTCCACTGTGTCCGCTATTCGTTTTGCTATCGAGAGGTCTGTGAGAAAATGCTGACCGAGATTTTTCTTTGGGCGTACTTGTTTCATAATAGTTATATTAAAAAAAAGAAAGAGCGCAACCTTGAAAGATTGCGCTCTTCTGTGTTGGGATACCCGGACTCGAACCAGGAAAGGCAGGACCAGAATCTGCAGTGTTACCATTACACCATATCCCAATTTTGTATTGCAATCGTTTGTTCCTTGATTGCGAGTGCAAAGGTACGGACTTTTTCCGAATCCTCCAAATCTTTTCGCCACTTTTTTTGTTTTTACCCTAATTTTTTCTTATTTTCTTACAAAACACCTCCTTTTTCTCCATTATTTCACCATAATGAGTGAGGAGAGAGGAGTGAGGAGAGAGGAGTGAGGAGAGAGGAGTGAGGAGTGA
>CALZAP010000083.1 GCA_945614335.1 uncultured Prevotella sp. | reverse complement strand
CCCGAGATTACAAATCACGTGCTCTGGCCAACTGAGCTAAAGAGGCTTGTACCTTCAGCCGATTACCGCTTGTTAAGCAGCAGCTGTCGGAAATCGGCTGCAAAGGTACGCATTATTTTTGAATTACCAAAACTTTTCGCAGTTTTTTTTAGTAATTTCTCGTTTTTTCTTTAAATTTCTGCAGTTGAACCCGCATGGAATCCACACAAAGGTCGATTGACTCCTCAAAAGTGTCACTTACCTTCTCAACGAACAGTGTCGTGCCAGGTACGTTGACTGAGATGGTCGCTTCCTTGTTTTGGGCCGTTGCAGGTTTTACAACTTTTAATTGCACCTCTACTTTCTGAATATCTTCGTAAGACTTCTCTAACTTGGCGACTTTCTTTTCGATGAACGCCTGTAACTTCTCGGTAGCGTCAAAATGAATTGACTGAATCTTTATCTCCATAAATTCAAAATTTAAAGGGTTATGCCCTTGGATGGGCTTGTTTATAAACTCGCTTTAGCTGCTCGAATGTGGTATGGGTGTAGATCTCTGTTGTAGAGAGGCTCTCATGCCCAAGCAGCTTTTTTACACTTTCTAATCCTGCACCGTTGTTGAGAAGTGCAGTCGCATATGAGTGCCTAAGCACATGCGGCGACCGTTTCTTCATCGATGTCACCTTTCCAAGTGAGTCTTTTACCAGGTTGACCAACTGGCTTACGGTTATCCTCTGCCCTTTTTCGTTGGTGAAGAACGCATTTGTCTGCCTTGTGGCTGTTGCGTCGCGCTCCTGCATATACCTCAGCAGCGAGTCGTTCAGTTCCTGGCCAAATGGTATTACCCTTTGTTTGTCTCGCTTTCCGGTGACCTTAATGGTGCGCTGGTTGAAATCGATGTCGGTGTCGTTGAGTCCTATGAGTTCCGACCGTCTCACCCCTGTTTCGTATATCATTATAATAATGGTACGCGCGAGGGTACTTTTGTAGGTTGTGTCCCACATCTCCTCATTGTCTATCAGCCGGTCCATATCGGTCTCCCTGACGAACTGAGGCAGTGGTTTTGCCTTTTTCGGAGCTTTTATCATGTGGGCTGGATTTTTGGTCACCAACCCCCTTTTCATTCCGAAGCGGTATAGAGCTCTTAATGCGGAAAGGCGTCGGCATACGGAAGATGCGCTGTTGCCTCTGTCCATCATGCTTTCCATCCACCCACGGACAATGTCCTGGTCGATGTCTTCCCACGTGAGATGGCTGTCGAGACTGGTGAAGAATTCCATGAAGTCGTTGAGGTCAGCCTCGTAGCCTTCCACTGTTTTCGGCGACATATTTCGCTCATACCGCATGTATTCAACAAAGCTTTTCACCATCTTTTCCACCGCATTTTAGTTTTCAGCAGCGAATTTACGGAAAATATTTGAAACTACCAAATTTTTTTGAGGTTTTTTTATTCCTCAGTAGCTCTCAGCTTCTGTACGTAAATGGCGCGCTCCATCTTAAGTCTCTTAAGAACAGAGGGTTTGTCGAACTGCTGACGTGCGCGGAGTTCTTTTACGACACCTGTCTTTTCAAACTTTCTCTTGAACTTCTTGAGGGCTTTCTCGATGTTTTCGCCTTCCTTTACTGGTACAATAATCATTTTGCTTTTTTGTTTTTAAATTTTAAATTAAACTTATGTTCTCTATGGGCTTTTGCCCGAAAGTGGGTGCAAAATTACTGCTATTTTACCAAATAGACAACTTTTTTACCAAATATTTTCAGTTTATTGTGAAAAAAAAGTCGTTTTGGGCGAAAAATCGACATATATCCCTATGTTATAGGCCTTTTTGAAGCTCACTGCATGCTTCTTCAAGCCATGCAAGATCATCGCCTTCGAGGTATGGCGAGAGTCTTTCGAACACTGTCCTGTGGTATTCGTCAAGCCATCGTTCCTCTTCCGGCGTAAGCATTTCCACCACTATGGGCTTTTTGTCTATCGGACAGAGTGTGAGCGGCTCTATTTCGAGGAAGTCGCCGAACTCTGTGGTCATATAGTGGCGTATGATGGTAGTATTTTCTGTCCTTACACCGAATTTTCCCGCAAGATACAGTCCTGGCTCCACCGTCACGGTCATTCCCGCCTTGAGTGGTGCCGGTTTCCATTCCATGCGGAACTGATGCGGGCCTTCATGCACGTTGAGGTAAGAGCCCACTCCGTGTCCTGTGCCGTGAAGATAGTTGAGTCCCTCGCGCCACATGGCCTGGCGTGCGAGCATGTCGAGCTGTGTACCGCTGGCGTTTGCGGGGAACTTGCACATCTGCAGGTCGATATGTCCTTTCAGCACTAACGTATAGATATGTCGCATTTCTTCTGTCAGCGGGCCCAATGCTATTGTTCGTGTTATGTCGGTTGTGCCGTCAAGATATTGAGCTCCGCTGTCCAACAGCAACAATCCTTCGGGTTTCAGTTCCACATCTGTTTCCGGTGTGGCCTCGTAATGCACTATGGCGCCGTGCTCACCGTAGCCTGCTATGGTGTCGAAGGAGATGTCGCGGAAAAGAGGTTGCTGCGCCCTTAGGGCTGTTAGCTTTTCATCGGCTGACATTTCGGTAACACCGCCCTTTTCCACTGCCGGCAACAGCCAACGAAGGAACTTTACCATTGCCACTCCGTCTTTTATCATTGCGTTGCGGTAGCCTTCTATCTCCACATCGTTCTTTATTGCCTTCATGGCAGGAATCGGCGACGCTGCAATAACCTTTGGACGCTCGCCGTATGCCTTGTATAAGGTATAGGATGTTTCTTGAAGGTCCATGAGTATGTTGTAGCCACGGTAGTTTTTCAAGCCTTTGGCCACGTTGGTGTATTCGTCGGTGGCTACGCCTGTCTTCTTCAGGTATTCGCTCACTTCCGGACTGAGTTTTCGGCTATTGATATATAGGGTGACGTTGTCCTCGTCGATAAGCAGGTAAGCCACCGACACGGGGTTGCAGTGAACATCGCTTCCCCGGAGGTTGAGTGTCCATGCGATGTCGTCGAGTGCCGACACGAGCATGCCCGAGGCATGTTGTTTTTTCAGTTCTTCCCTTATTCTTCTTATCTTGCTTCCGGCCGTTTCCCCCGCATATTTCAGGTCGTGTATCTCCACCTTGTCTTCTGGCACGGCGGGTCTGTCGGTCCAGATTATGTTTAGCGGGTCGAAATTGGTCCTTACGGTTATTCCCCCTTGGCTTCTCAGTTCGGCGGCAAGGCTTTCAACGGTGTCGACGGAGTTCACCATGCCGTCGATGCCGACAACAGCGCCGTTCTTTTGTGCCAGTTTTTGCCCGAGCCATTCGGGTATGGTAGGTGTGCCTTCAATCTTTAGTTTCATCAGTGTGAATCCCGTTCCTTCAAGCTGCTCTTCGGCGGCAAGGAAATAGCGGGAGTCGGTCCACAGTGCCGCGTTGTCCATTGTCACCACGGCAGTACCGGCCGACCCGTTGAAACCGCTGATAAATTCGCGTCCCTTCCAGTGGTCGGGCACGTATTCCCCATTATGTGGGTCAGTGCTGGGAAATATGAAGGCGTCGATCTTCTCTTGTCTCATCAGTTGTCGAAGAGATTCGAGCCTACTTGTGATTGTTGTCTTAATCATGAAACTTCGTTTTGATAATAATGAATCTCGCAGTTAGAGAGCACTCGCTTCTCACTGCAAAAATACGTATTATTTGCCCATCTTCCAAACCATTGGCGAATATTTATCCAAATTTAACGCTTTGGGAAACAATATCTCAACTATATGATACAAAAATGGGATAATATACCAAAAAAGTTTTGTACCTTTGCAAGCAGAAAAAACATAAAACATAATATAATGAAGAAGACTTTTTTATTTCTATTGTCTGTCGTGGCGGCAGTGACTGCCACGGCTCAGGACCTGAGGCTATGGTATAGCCGTCCGGCAGAGGCGTGGACCGATGCCCTGCCAGTGGGTAACTCCCGTATGGGGGCGATGGTTTTTGGAGGTATAGAACAGGAGGAGCTCCAGCTTAACGAGGAGACATTCTGGTCGGGAGGCCCTCACAACAATCTCAGCACAAAAGGGCATGAGGCTTTGGGGGAGATACGCCAGATGGTGTTTGAAGGAAAGTTCGGAGAAGCCCAGAAACGTATCGGCGGCGCTTTCTTCACCGGCCAGCATGGCATGCGATACCTTCCTCTTGGCTCGCTGAAGGTGAAGTTCGACTACTCCTCACTGGAGAATGTTCCGACAACATTGGAGATGAAACGCCCTACATACACACGTTCGTTAAATCTCGGCACTGCCACCGCCGACGTGAACTATAACGTGGGAGCCGCAACATACAGCCGTAAGGTGTTTGCCTCCATGACCGACGACGTGATTGTGGTAAGACTTGAGACAAACATCGACAAGGCCCTCGCCTTCACCCTTGCCTACGACTGTCCGAAAGAGCTTAACCCGCAGGTGACGGCCAAGGGAAGCATGCTGACCATGCGTTGCCAGGGTGTGGACCAGGAGGGCATAAAGGCGGCACTTAATGCAGAATGTCGCGTGGCCGTCCAGACCGACGGACGGGTGAAAGCCCTTAACGGCAACATATCCGTGGCAAATGCCAATAGCGCCACATTATATATAATAGGTGCCACAAACTTCGTAAACTACCACGACGTGTCGGGCAATGCTTCGAAGCGCTGCGACACCATGCTGAAGAAGGCCATGAAGAAGAGCTACGGCCAGCTGCTCGACGACCATATAAGGAAATACAAGTCGCAGTACGACCGGGTAAGCCTCAACATACCTGCCACCAAAGCCTCTGAGGCTGAGACCGACGAGCGCGTGAAGAACTTCAACACAAGCGACGACCTTAACCTTGTGGCACTGCTCTACCAGTACGGGCGCTACCTGCTCATCAGCTCGTCGCAGCCAGACGGTCAGCCCGCCAACCTCCAGGGCGTGTGGAATGGTTCGATGCATGCTCCCTGGGACAGCAAGTACACCATCAACATTAATGCCGAGATGAACTACTGGCCTGCCGAGGTCACCAACCTCAGCGAATGTCACGAGCCGATGTTCTCCATGGTGGAAGACCTTGCCGTCACCGGACGCGATGCAGCCTCAACCCTTTATGGAGCGCGCGGCTGGACAGCCCATCACAACACCGACATCTGGCGAGTCACCGGACCCGTCGACGCGGCATATTACGGCATGTGGCCCAACGGAGGCGCATGGCTTGCGCAACACCTGTGGCAGCACTATCTCTTCACTGGCGACAAAGACTTCCTGCGTCGTCATTACAACGCCCTCCGCGGCACAGCCGACTTCTATATGAGCCATTTGGTGAAACATCCACAGACAGGATGGCTCGTCACCGTGCCTTCCATGTCGCCGGAACATGGTTACGACAAGTCGGGCGCAAGCATTGTGGCCGGCTGTACAATGGACAACCAGATAGCCTTCGACGCCCTTTACTCCACACTTCTCGCCACCCGTGTCCTTGGCGGCAACAAGGCGTATGAAGATTCGTTGCAGAGCGTCATTAACCAGCTGCCTCCCATGCAGATAGGCCGTCATAACCAAGTACAGGAATGGCTCGTGGATGCCGATAACCCACGCGACGAACACCGTCATATCTCCCATCTCTATGGTCTCTATCCGAGCAACCAAATTTCCCCAACTGCCAATCCCCTACTCTTCCAGGCAGCCCGCAACACTCTTTTGCAGCGTGGCGACATGGCTACGGGATGGAGCATCGGCTGGAAGATAAACTTCTGGGCGAGAATGCTCGACGGCGACCATGCCTTCCGTATCATCCGCAACATGCTCTGTTTGCTCCCGAGCGATGCCGTGGCCAAGGACTATCCCAACGGCCGCACCTATCGCAATCTGTTCGATGCCCATCCGCCATTCCAGATCGACGGCAATTTCGGTTTCACCGCAGGCGTGTCGGAGATGTTGCTGCAGAGTCACGACGGTGCCGTGCAACTGCTTCCCGCTCTTCCCGAAGAATGGAAGGAAGGCAGTGTGAAGGGACTTGTTGCGCGTGGTGCGTTTGTAGTAGACATCGACTGGCAAGGCAGTCAGCTGCTAAAGGCCCGTATAGTGTCGCGTCGCGGCGGGACACTCCGTCTGCGCTCCTATGTGCCTCTAAAGGGCAAGGCCTTAAAGCCCGCCACCGGCACATGTCCGAACGCTCTCCTCGCTCCTGCCGAAGTGGCCAAGCCACGTATATCAAACGAAATTACGCCCCAGTCGCCAATACTTCCTCGTATATACGAGTATGATGTGGAGACTGAGGCGGGAGATGTAGTTGAAGTGGAGAGGGGTTAATATATCCTCGCCGTCCATCCGCCACCGGAGGCGAGATGAATGTTAAGTTTTGTAGACGGGGTCACCGACTGCTTGCTGTGCTTGTAGTCGGTGGCCTCTTTTTCTGCGTTAACTCCGTCGGCGAAGATGTCGGCAGTGTAGGAGCCTTCGGGAAGGAAGGAGAGGGAGAGCTGGATGTCGCGTGG
>CALZAP010000082.1 GCA_945614335.1 uncultured Prevotella sp. | reverse complement strand
AGGTATATTGTTTTGGATACCGCTATTCCTGTCCAGTCCTTTTTTATAGTCATCATTTATCTATTCCTGTCATTTTGATGTATTGCTCAAACAGGGCGGCGACGCAGTCAGACTCTGTCATTTTCAGCGAGAAGGCGTAGGCTTGCATCACGGCACGGTCGTTGTCCTGATGAGCCTTGCGCAGTTCGGGTGGCATGAGCACGGGGTCGTAGAGGTCGGCAAGCGACGAGTCGGCATATTTCGCCCTTGCGTCGAGTATCGCCTGCGCCGTGCGCTCAATTTTCTCCCTCTGCTCGTCGGTGGGGTTGGGCCAAGGGAAGTTGTTGTAAACTATGTCTTTCGAGTAGCGATAGCGCATCTCAAGTCTGCCGCATACGGCACGCATCCATGCCATGTGGACATTGCTCTCCAAAATGCCGAAATGGTAGAGGGTGGCGTTGGGGATTAGGAAAACAAGGTCGCTTGCGAATGTTCCTTTCTCGATGAATCCCATCGGCACGTATTTCCTTCTTTCTGATGAAACTTTAGGAACTATGATTAACGAGCCTTCGGGCATGTTCTCAACATGAAACCTTGTTGGGCGGTCTGCCAATTTCCTTGTTCCTGCGCTTTTACTCTCCAGCCGAAGGTTTCTCACGTTCTCTACTCTCTTCATGCAGTGGGGCATACGGCGAAGTTCGGCGGGTGTGCAGTCGCCGAGCCATAGGCAATAGCGCGGATGCTGATGGATAAACTCTACTGCGCCATACCATGGGTGGAAATACGGTGCAGAGAGAGGCTCACTCTTTATAAAATCTTCCATCTCCTCTTTCTCGAAGAGATAGTTGCCGCCGTCTATCGGTTTGTTGCCGATACCTATCTGAGGCACGTTGGCAAGTGGCTTGCTGCGACCATATATAAAGGTGTCGTGAGCTTCGACGAGATACGGATTAATGTGGCTGACAAGTTTGGGCTGCTCACCATCGAAAAGGGTTTTCTTCTTTGTGTCTTCATAGCTGAAGCCGATGATGACACAATGTACATGGGCTTTGAGCTGCGCCTCGCTGTCCCAACGGAACGTGCGGTGAGCGAAGTTTATTTTCAGTCCGTCTGCCATGAGCGGTGCCCACAAGTTTGCCACTTGTTCGCCCTGCGAGACAGAGTTGGTTGATACGAGGGCGGCTCGTATGCTTGTGCCGTGCATCATGTCAGTAGCTTTTTTGTACCAGCAGCAAACATAGTCGAGATTTCCTGCGTTTTTCCATTTCGCCCCGAAAATTGTCAATACATCTTCTTTTTGCGATTCAGACATAAGGCGTGCTCCTACAAACGGCGGATTGCCTATAATATAGCTTAGCTTATCCTTCGGCACTATCGTCTCCCAGTCGGTGGTCAGCGAGTTGCCCTCGTGGATGTTGGCATACGACTTTAGTGGCAGGAAGTCGATGTCTTGGCTGACGATGCGCTCTGTCTCCGCCATCATCTGCGACTCGCTTATCCAAAGGGCGGTGGTGGCCACGGTCACGGCAAAGTCGTTTATCTCTATGCCGTAGAACTGGTGGATGCTTACCTTTATGGGATTGTCGAAGAGGTCGAGGTTGCGGGTGCTGTAAAGTTCCTTTATCACCTCGTTTTCCAGTCGGCGCAGCGAGATGTAGGTCTCGGTCAGGAAGTTGCCAGAGCCGCATGCCGGGTCTAAGAACGTCAGCGAGGCGAGCTTGTCTTGAAACTGTTTGAGCTTTGCCGCCCGTTGCTTGCCCTTGGGCATGTCCTGCACGTCGTCAAACTCTTGTTTCAGGCTGTCCATAAACAAGGGGTCTATCACCTTGTGTATGTTCTCTATCGAGGTATAGTGCATGCCTCCCGAACGGCGTGTCTCGGGATTGAGTGTGCTTTCAAACACGGCACCGAATATGGTGGGTGATATTTCGCTCCAGTTGAAGTTGAGCGACGCGCGGTTTACCAGCAGGTCGGCCATGCTGTCGTTGACGGGCGGAATGTCTTCTCCCGGTTGCTGACGGAAGAGCGAACCGTTGACGTATGGGAATGCTTTCAGCTTTGGTTCGAGGAAGCGGCTGCGCTCCTCTGTCGGCGTGTCGAGCACCCGGAAGAGGTCGATTATCGCCATGCGCATGTTTTCAGGGCGGAAGGTCTGCAGATAGTCTACAAACTGGTCCTTGCCAAAGATGCCGGCGTCTTCGGCATATAGGCAGAAAACGAGTCTCACGCAGAGCACGTTGAGGTTGTGGAGGTCGGCTTTTGAGGCAGTGCCTTCGTAGCGTTCGAGGAATGCGTCGTATAGTTTTCCCACAATATCCCCCGCCTTCATCGACACTTCAAGCTCTTTTTGAAGATGTTCGTTGCCCTGCATCACGAGAAACTGCAGCCTGTAGTATTCCTTTCCGAGGTCTTTCAGCAGTATGCGCTGCGGCTCACCCTTGGGGTTCTCCATGTCGTAGACGTCAAACTCGGCGAAGTTGCACGTCACAATCCAGCGCGGGTGTTGCGACAGTGGCAGTCCCATGATGTAGCGTTGAGCCTGTTGGAAAGGGTTGAGCATCGAGCCGTCGCTTTGTTTTATAGGCGTTCGCAGGTCTTTTCCGAGCGACTTTTGTTCTATCATCACTCTTGTAGTAGGTATCATAACGTCGATAAACGAGGTGTGGTCGAGCATAGCCTGCTGTTCGAAGCAGACGAAGCCCGAAGGGTTTTCCACGCCATACACCTCAGTGAGCAGTTCTGTCCAAAACACCTGGCTGTCTCCTTTTTCATATCCTCTTCCCTTCCATCTCCTTGCGAACTTCTCTGCCTCCAAGGCCTGCTGTTTCTCGGTTTTCATATTCTTGATGTTGTTTTTAATTCTTGGTACAATTCCCGCTGCAAAGCTAAGCATTTTCCGCGAAATCTCCAAGCGTTTTTCTGTTTTTTTATAAATAAGGAGGAGAGATGAAGGTTGAAAGTTGAAAGTTGAAGATTGAAAGTTGAAAATTGAATTGCCCAGCCTTATGTTAAATCTTACGTCTTTGGGCATATTTTCCTCCTTCGTCTGCTAAGTGTTTATTATCATTTCGTTCCCTTTCGTCTTTGTTTGTTTCGCAAAGGCTGTGTTTATATGACTAAATACACTTAATTATGATTGTTTTATCTTCTTGTTTTGTTGTTTTTTCACGTTTTTACCAAATAAATTTGGAGATTTCGTCTTTTTGTGTTATATTTGCAGCCAAATTACATTTTTTATGATTCAATATTTTACTATAAAGAACTTCTTTAGTATAAGAGAAGAGCAGACGCTGAGTTTCGTGCCTAATGTAGACACGGACAAGCGCGACATGTACGTTAGCAAAGTGGCTGACGGTGTGGAGCTGCTGAAGCTTGGTATTGTGTATGGTAGCAATGCCAGCGGAAAGACTACCATACTCCAGGCGTTTTCTTTCTTTCGCGACATAATGATAGACAAACCAGTTTCGAAGAACATGGCGATTCCGATAGTCCCGTTCTTGCTTGACGACTATAGTAAGGAGGAACATTCTGAAATGTCGATGACGTTCTGGATTTATGGCGAACGCTATGTACTGGAAATTGAGTTTGACGATAATCGTGTCTATACAGAGAAACTAAACGTGTATATTTCGAGCCGCCGCCCCACCTTATTATATAAAAGGGAATATGACAAGGACACAGACTACAGTAATGTTACTTTTGGACAGAAGGCTGGCATCGACAAGGCGACTCAAAGGGCAATCGTGGGAAATACGACAAACAACTGTACCGTATTGGCTGCCTTCGGTCAGTCTAATGCTGTTACATCGCGCCTAAACAATGTGTTTGAATTCTTTATTGCAGGCATGAACTATATTATCTCGCCGCGCGACATGTTGACATTTAACGCAAAGGAAGAGTTAAGGTATGACACAGACGGAAAGATAAAGCAGTATCTCCTGAAGATGCTTCAGGCAAGCGATTTCAACATCGTAGACATGGTGCTTGACGAAAGGGAAGAAACTATTACTCCAGAGATGGAGAAAGCAATAAGCAATGCTCCTATCCCCGAAGAAGCAAAGGCAAACATGCTCCGCAGAGGAACAATAAAACACGACGAAATCATTTTCAGCCACAAGGGCGACAACGGCGATTATACCCTTAACGAAAGAATGGAGTCTTCAGGAACCAACAGGTTTCTTGGCTTGGCAGTAGTACTTCACCACGCACTATACGACAACAGTTTTTTCATGATAGACGAGATAGAGTCAAGCATCCACTATGAGCTTGTCTCTTACTACATCAAACTCTTTCTTGCCAACAGCGAAGGCACGTCGCAGATGCTGCTGACCACCCACGACATCAATTTGCTGAGCGAGGAGTTCATCCGTCGCGACGTGATATGGTTTGCAGACAAGGACAAATGCGGAGCCACCTCTTTGAAGCGCCTGTCAAGCCTTGGCTTGCACAAGACCTTAAACCCGTATAATGCCTATCGGCAGGGGAAGCTTGTGGGGCTGCCATCGTTGGGAAGTGTTTTTCTTGACGACTAATGAACAAATAACAAAGATAATAAAAGCAGTAGCTTATGACAAAAGAAGAAATCAAGCAAAGATATTATTATAGCAGTATTGAGCCGACTAAGCAAAGGCTCAATGACATTCTTGGAATCTGCAAAACTTTTCAGGAAGAAGGCAAAGACCGTTTGATATATGCTTTTGGTATTAATTTGATGGATGCAGAAGCGGTTGAGCGTTTGACAAACTTTATATCTGAGGCGTGTTGCAAGATGGAACAAGAGCTGAGAAGGGTAAAAAGATTGAGTGACAAAATGGTACATGCCTATGAATTCGCTACAGACTGTAACAATTACTTCAACGTTGTGGAAGAGGCGTTAAGTAAAATACGAAGCCATATGTCTCCTCTCAAAAAATTGTTAGAGAGGACAAGCCCAAACATCCATCCTGATAAAAATGAATGTAAACAATTTGGCATTGAAAGCAAATCGGTTTTCGATGAGTCTGTATTGAACGGAAATGTTTGTTATCAGAAAGACTTATTCGGGTTAGAGTCTTTCCCCACGGAGGTGAGCGGACTGTACAAAGAGTTGTCGAAATTCTTCCAAATGGAAGAGGAATGTATGCGATTGTGTTTGGCTAATATCGAATTGGAATCAAATATTAGGAAAGACCCAAAAATCACCAATGCTATATGGAAAAACTATTTCCAGAAAACTATTGATAAATTAAGTAGTACAATTATGCTCATATCTGATGATACAATAGAGATGCTAAAATGTATTTGTCCAGCCTACAAATCCTACATCAATTGTTCTTCAGAAGAAATATTCGCACAGAAAAATTATCATGAGCATAATGTCTGTAATGCTGATCATTTGTGTCTTATTTTGCGTTATAAGAAATACAAAAAATATACCGATGAGGAGTTAGCTCTGTGGGGAGACGATACTGAAACTATCAACAAAGCAAGGATTGTAATAGCCAATTTTGACTTGTTGCTGCCTGAAGATTTTTCACATAAGGATATGGGTAGATATCAATTCTTGTTCTGCATGGTGTTTCAACCTAATAATATCAAAAAGGCAAATTTGTATTTTAGGAATCATTACAACGGGAAGTATAAGACAACAAAGGAATCTGGTGTCAATAAACATAGAAGTAGTTATGATGGAAATTCTAAGGAAGTAATGGATTTTAAATCAAAGATTGTGTCATTATTGGATGCAAAATCAAAAAATGAAGTGAATTACAGTTTGGGATAGTAGATTTCTTTCTCTAAAATTAACATTTGTTTTCATGGAAAGTGTGTCGGCAAATCTACTGCCGATACACTTTTTTGTTCTACTTTAGTGTAAAACGTATGTTGTTTTTTATAAAGTCAATCTACTTTTATCTTAAAGTAGATTATTCCAGTGAAAAGTATTCTACTTTCAAATTTACTATTAATCTACTATCTTCCATATTAATCTACTATAAGTTAAAGTTCTGAGTTAAAACGTTGTAATTCAGAGAGTTTGTATCTACTTTCTTTTTTTTGTCAAGTGCTGAATATTGACTACCTTTGCATCATCAAAGCGACCTCGGAATTGGGTCAAACGATAGACCGTAGGCCAGTTTGCACCGAGTGTCGTCTTTGAAGGACCCCTCTCATGCAAACGGAGGGCATCTCCGGAAAGCCAACATAGAATGGAGCACTTATTCCAATTCTATCAGCGTCCGGCACAGACTGTAAAAAGTGTGCGGACGATGACTGTCGACGAGGTGTATGATTACATCACACTCGACATGCGTGCCAGCCAGGCTACTCGTGAGCTGCGTAAGATTGAGGATGAGAAGAAACGTAGGGAGTTTAAGTCTAAGAACTTCGACTTCGTCTGCTTCTCCGGCACTTTTTCTTATCGCAAGGACGACTGCCTGATAGAGCACAGTGGACTCCTCTGCTTAGACTTCGACCATCTTCCGCACCTTGAGATGTGGGATATAAGAAAGAAGCTGATAGCAGACACTTATTTCAAAACACAGCTGCTGTTTACCTCGCCTTCGGGC
>CALZAP010000081.1 GCA_945614335.1 uncultured Prevotella sp. | reverse complement strand
ATACCCTGAAGGCGTTAACAATGGTGCTAACGTTCCAGAGGAAGATGCCAGAGTTCCAGAAATAGTTGTTTTTCTGAACATATTGGCGGGCGGTATCCAAGTCGGGTTTTTCGCGGAAAGAATCTACCCTGAATATCTCCTTGTTTCTGAGCGAACTGGAGGAAAGGTCGGCTTGGATATAACCATAGCCAGTTTCAGGCCTTGAGGGCTTCATGCCGAGTGTAACGATGGCATCGGTCTCGCCGGTAAACCTCAGGCAGTCTTTTATCACGCGCTTGAACTCTGCTGTGTCGGTTACTATGTGGTCGCTTGGAGAGACCACAATGTTGGCCTTGGGGTCGGCAGCCTTTATTCGCCAACTGACGTAAGCTATGCATGGTGCTGTGTTGCGGCGGCAGGGCTCACAAAGTATATGGTTTTCAGGAAGTCCGGGCAGTTGTTCCTTTACTATGTCCACATACTTCCTGTTAGTCACAATCCATGTCTTGTCAATATCGCAGATGCCGTTGAAACGTTCTACGGTCATTTGCAATAGAGACTTGCCAACACCTAATACATCAATGAATTGCTTTGGCATTTCGTCTGTACTCATAGGCCAGAATCTGCTTCCGACACCTCCGGCCATAATCACTAAATGGTTCTTAATATGTGCCATAATAATCTGATATTTACATAATGTGCAAAAGTACTAACTTTAATTGATTACTCCAAATATTATTGCAGTATTTTTTTCAAACTGCCTTCTTTTGTTTCTTTATTATCGCTTTTACCGCAAAAAACGCAACGACAATGAGGAATAATCCAATGATGATAATCTTTATATATTCCGAATACTCGTCAATTTTTGACTGAAGTTGTGTTTCGGGAACTATAGAATGGAGATACCATCCCATGGCTGCCAAGATGGTGTTCCACACGCCTGCTCCTATGGTAGTGTAGAGGATGAATTTGCCGAAGTGCATCTTTGCCAGTCCGGCAGGTACTGAGATGAGCTGGCGAATAACCGGAAGCAGTCGGCCGGTAAGGGTTGCGATGACGCCATGGTCGGAGAAATATTTTTCGCTTCTCTCCACCTTTTCTTCATTTATGAGACACATTTTCCCCCAACGGCTGCGTGCGAACTTGTAAATCAACGGTCTTCCAAAATAGTAGGCGGCAGCATAGTTGATGGCTGCTCCAAGGTCGGCTCCAATGGTGGCGAAGAGAACCACAAGGAACACGTTTTGGTAGCCGGCGGCAGCATGGTAGGCGGCCGGTGCCACTACCACTTCGGATGGGAATGGTATCACAGTGCTCTCAATAAGCATGAGGAACAGTATAGTTCCGTAATTCAGATTACCTAATAATGAGGATAAGTTCATTTCTTGTTTTTATTCTTCAGATTTATCATAAATTCATAATAGTTCTCAGGACTCATTCCTTCGGGGAAGAGATGGCGCAGGGCCATTTCAGCTTCTTCAGGGTTTCTCTCCGTTGCCATCTTCAGGCTTTTGAGAAATTCCTCGTCCTTTTCAAGCTCAAAGCAATAGAGGGCGAAATATGCGTGACCATAGTTCATGTCGTCAAATGGGAAGTTGTCGCGCATAAGTGTGTAGGCTGCTTCCCTAAGATGGTTTTCGTAAAGTACCACGCTGACCTTCAACACGTACAATGCATCGTATTCACACTCTTCGAGGAGTTCGGCAAGTATTTTCAAGCCATCCGTCTGGGCTGCCTCGAGAAGTACGTAGCCTTCAAGGAGCATGATGTGGAGCTTGTCGGCAACATCCTTGAGTGTCTTCAGCTTGTCTACCATCTTCAAGGCGTTTTCTTTCTCTCCAAGATGGCTATAGGCAAGTGCAAGGTTGTCGTATATGGTGCACTGAAGTTCCGGGTCGTTGCTGGCTTTTGCAAGAGCGCGGTTCAATGCCTTGATGGCTTCTTCGTGATTTGCAAGGCTCATGTGGCAGAAACCAATCTGGGCAAGGCAGTTGGCGTCGAAAGGAAAGATGTCGGCATAAAGACTGTAGTATTTTGCCGCCTCTTCATATTGGAACTGCTTTGCCAGTGCCTGGGCCTTGCATGACAAGCCGCCGGGATTGTTGGGGCTGGCTGCAAGTGAGTATTCGCTACTGGTGAGTGCATCGGCAATCTTGCCGTTGATGAGCTGCACGTAAGACAGCATGTTCCAGTATTTTACATCGTAAGGATTCCTGTCTATCAGCTTGTTGAGAAGCTCTTCCGCCTCTTTCACATATCCGAGTGTGCCATGTATCTTGATGCTCAGTTCGTAGAAGTCTTCGGTCTCCATGTTATTCACTTTGCCTAACCACTCTTTGGCCAAGTCAAAATAGCCGTAGTCGACAAAAATGTTTACAGCGTCGAGTATGCAGTTGTCCACGTCGTCCTCGTCGGCACACCGGATGGCATCCTCAATCATAATATTGGCTTTCTTGCTTTGGTCTTTTGCCAAGTATATCTCAGCCTTTATGAATTTGTACTCTATATCCTTGTCTTCCACTTCCTCTGCAAGTTTTTCTGCAGAATGGATGTCATCCCTGTCTATAAATCTTCTTACCTTATAGGTGATAGGCCCTGATGCACCAGGATAGAGCGAAAGAGCATAGTCGGCTGTCTCTTCCGCCTCTTTGTCCATGTGCATGAGGTTATAATAGTCGATGAGGTCTGTCAAGTCATCGACATCCAGGAAAATGGGGTGTCCTGACTTGACAGACATCTCGTATGACTTCAGAAGTTCCTTGAAGTCGTCGGTCTTGAAATAATCTTCGTCTATCTGCATTTATTTGTTTATCTTGGCCCATGTGTCCTTCAGCCCGACAGTACGGTTGAATACCAAGTGGTCGGCTGTGGTGTCAGGGTCTAATGTGAAATAGCCTATGCGCTGGAATTGCAGGAAATCGCCTGGCTTTCTTTCCGAGAGATAGTTCTCGACATAGCAGTTGTCGAGCACTTTCAGAGAGTCGGGGTTGAGAAGGTCGCGGAAGTCCCTGTCGTCGGCGGATGGGTTTTCTACGTTGAACAGGCGGTCGTAGAGGCGCACCTCGGCCTTCTGGCAGTGGTTGACGCTAAGCCAGTGGAGTGTACCCTTGACTTTCCTGTTGGCCCCTTCCATACCGCTCTTGCTCAGCGGGTCGTACTCGGCATATATCTCTGTCACGTTGCCTTCTTCGTCTTTTTTGCATCCGGTACATTTTATAATATATGCGTTTTTCAGTCTCACTTCCTTTCCTGGCGAGAGTCTGAAGAACTTCTTCGGGGCGTCTTCCATGAAGTCCTCACGCTCTATCCACAGCTCGCGGCTAAAGGTGATGGTGTGGCTTCCGTCTGCCTCGTTCTCCGGGTTGTTTATGGCTTCAAGCTCTTCGGTCTGTCCTTCAGGATAGTTGGTGAGGATGAGTTTCACAGGGTTGAGCACGGCTGACACTCTGCATGCCTTCTTGTTAAGGTCGTCGCGAACGGCCGCTTCCAGTAGGGCATAGTCGTTGAGGGCGTCAAACTTTGTGTATCCTATGGAGTCGATGAAGTTCCTGATACTCTGGGCTGAATATCCGCGTCGACGCATACCGCATACTGTTGGCATGCGAGGGTCGTCCCAGCCTCTTACCAAGTTCTCGTCCACCAACTGATGGAGCTTGCGCTTGCTCATCACTGTATATGTGAGGTTCAGGCGGTTGAACTCTATCTGACGAGGGCGGTTGTCGTTGATGTCGGCTGTCTCGCCACGCATCTCCTTCAGCAAGTCGATAAACTTGTCGTAGAGCGGACGGTGGGGAACGAACTCAAGAGTACAGATGGAGTGGGTGACTCCCTCGAAATAGTCGCTCTGGCCATGGGCGAAGTCGTACATCGGGTAGGCGTGCCATTGTGTGCCAGTGCGGTGGTGGGGTGTGTGTATGATGCGGTACATCACCGGGTCGCGGAAGTGCATATTCGGGTTTGCCATGTCCATCTTTGCCCTAAGCACCATAGAGCCCTCAACGGCTTCTGGGGTGTTCATCTGTTCAAACAGCTTCAGGCTCTCTTCCACCGGTCGGTCGCGATAGGGGCTTGCCGTACCGGGGGTGGTAGGAGTGCCCTTCTGCTGTGCTATCTGTTCTGATGTCTGTTCGTCGATGTAGGCGAGGCCTTTCTTTATCATCCATACAGCAAAGTCCCAGAGCTGCTGGAAATAGTCGGATGCGTAATATACGTTACCCCACTTGAATCCAAGCCATTGTATGTCGTGGAGGATGGAGTCAACGTATTCGGTGTCTTCTTTCGACGGGTTGGTGTCATCGAAGCGGAGGTTGCAGACACCATTGTACTGCTCGGCTACCCCAAAGTCCATGCAGATGGCCTTGGCGTGTCCGATGTGGATATATCCGTTAGGTTCCGGCGGGAAACGTGTCTGTATCCTTCCGGCGTTCTTTCCTTCTTCAAGGTCTTTCTCGACCATTTGTTCTACAAAGCTAAGGCTTTTCTTCTCTTCGCCTTCGTTGATTTTCTTTTCTTCCATTGTGTGTCTGTTTATATCTCGTTATCAAAAAACTGTTATTCATTGTCCCAAATGTTCCATTCGTAATGGCGTATGTCGTCGTTGGGCTTGTACATATACATATAATTGTATTCCGTCTTCGGTACAAACATGCTCAGGCCGCCATAGTTCTCCTCGGTAATGGTGAAGTCGTTGAACATCGACGGATACTCGGTTACCCACCGGTCGCCTACTACCTTATAAATGACGGCTTTGTCGAATGCCTTCTTCCATTCCGTGTAGCTGTTGGCGTCGAGGTTGTTGAGCATGATGTTCTGCATGTCGTACATCATTGGGTTGGCCTCAAACCGGTAATAGTATATTACGTCGTTGAAATTACATGTCTCGGGCTGTAGCTTGCCTGATTTCACGAGTGAGAGCGTGGCCTGGCGAAGGTCTTCAAGTGCCGAAGTCTTCACCAAGGATGTCGGCACGGGATAGCCGGTTTTTTTATTATCATAAATACTGTTTGCAAGAGCCTTGTAGTCCTGCTCGCCGGATCCGAACAGATATTTTATTGCCGTGTCGTATGGCAGTCCGTCGCCGGGCACTTCAGATGGGGCACCAACGATATAGTTAGTGTAGTTGCGCAGCTCGTAGGCCACTTCCACGCATTGCAGCAGGCATAGGTCACCAACGATGATATCGAACTTTGCGGGCAGTTGTGAAAAGACGTCGGCCATGGCGGTATAGTTTATCCAAATGCTTGAGCCGGAGCCTTTCTCGCCTACATTGTCCGGTCCGTATCCCCTGGTCTTTTCATAAGCAATCGTGTCCCGCTCTATAATCCACCCGTTGGAATGTCCCCAAAGCAGAAGGGCATAACTGTTGGCCTTGTACTCTGTCATGGCATAGGTGAGTATCTGCCTCATCTTCTCCGGGTCGGTCATGTAGAAATTGGTCTCGTATTGTTCCGATACCTTGTATTCCCCGTTTTTAATGAGGACGAGCGTGGGCTTGGTCTTCTGGTTGTCAACCACCACCACAATCTGTTTTTCGCTTCCTATTTCCTTTGAGCCTTCAAGAATCAAGTCCCTGATGTTTTCTTCAGCTTCATTTGAAAGATTGTTGTCTCCGCAAATATAGCATATCAGTGTGCGTTGGCATACTGAAGAATTGTCGTCCTTCTTGTCGTCTTTACATGACGTAAAGAGCATTATTCCCGCTATTAGGGTTAATAAATATTTCATTTCTCAAACTTTTTTCTGCAAAGATACACTTTTTTTGTTATTAGTTTGTATCTTTGCACCTAAATTTTGCAATTAACTATGAAAAAACTGATATTAACGGCCTTTTTGGGGCTGGCATTGGGCGCAAATGCCCAAAATATGTATGAACAATGTGAAGACACCTGCAACCACGTACATGGCATAGACCTTAGCCATTATCAGGGTGATGTGTTCTGGGAAACTGTGGGTGAAAACACGAAGATGGCCTACGTCTATCTGAAGGCTACCGAGGGAGGGGACCGCATTGACGAAAGGTATGAAAACAATATCGTCCTGGCACATAAACACGGACTGAAGGTAGGTAGCTATCATTTCTACAGGCCCAAGACCGAACAGATGAAGCAACTTGAGAACTTCATGACCCAATGCAGGCCTGGTGAGCAGGATCTCATACCTATGATTGATATAGAGACGAAAGGCGGACTGTCGACTGAGGCTTTTTGCGACTCGCTGATGAAGTTTCTCGAACTTGTGGAAAAGGCATACAAGCAAAAACCGCTTATATACACTTACACAAACTTCTACAACAAGTGGCTCGTGGGGAAAATACCACAGTATCCGCTGATGATTGCTCAATATAAAGAAGAGGAACCTGTGCTTGCCGACGACAAGGAGTATATCATTTGGCAGTACACTTGCAAGGGAAGAATTGTTGGAGTGAACGGATATGTGGACAAAAGCAGGTTCATGGGACAGCATGGGCTGAAGGAAATACGTTACAGGCATTGATAACAGGGGCTGGAACATAATTCAAAACATGGAGAAAAACAGTTTATAGAAATATGGCAATAATAAAATGTCCTGAGTGCGGCCATC
>CALZAP010000080.1 GCA_945614335.1 uncultured Prevotella sp. | reverse complement strand
CTACCCTCTACCTTCTTCCCTCTTCCCTCTAAAAATCCCCTTATACCCTCTTTACCCTCACAGTCATAGCCTGCTTGTGGGCGTCGAGCGACTCTGCGGCCGCCATTGCCTCCACAGCGTGTCCAATGCTGCGTATGCCTTCCTCAGTGAGGTGCTGGAAAGTGATTTTGCGGCAATAGCTGTCGAGATTCACTCCGCTGTAGGCAGTGGCATAGCCATGGGTGGGAAGGGTGTGGTTTGTACCACTGGCATAGTCGCCTGCACTCTCACAGGCGTAACGTCCAAGGAACACGCTTCCAGCATTCACCACACGGGCAGCCAACTCTTCGTAGCTGTCGGTCTGGATGATGAGATGTTCAGGGGCATAAGCGTTTGACAGTTCCATGGCCTCTTCTTCAGAAGCCACCACGACTATCTTACTGTTGTCGAGGGTCTTCTCGGCTATGTCGCGACGAGGAAGAAGGGCCAACTGGCGTGCCACTTCCGCCTCCACCTCCTCTGCCTTCTGTTCTGAAGTGGTAATCATCAGCACCTGCGAGTCCACGCCATGCTCAGCCTGCGACAACAGGTCGGCAGCCACAAACTCGGCATTGGCATTGGCGTCGGCGATAACGCACACCTCTGACGGGCCGGCGGGCATGTCTATCGCCACCTCATGGAGGCTTACTTGCTGTTTGGCAGCCATGACATACTGGTTGCCGGGTCCAAATATCTTGTAAACCTTTGGCACAGACTCAGTGCCATAGGCCATAGCACCGATGGCCTGCACGCCGCCAGCCTTGAAGATGCGGCTTACACCTGCCACACGGGCAGCCACAAGAATGGCAGGATTGACCTTGCCATCGCGACCAGGGGGCGTACATAGCACTATCTCCTTGCAACCAGCTATCTTGGCCGGAGTGGCAAGCATCAGCACCGTGCTGAACAACGGGGCAGTGCCGCCGGGGATATACAATCCCACACGCTCTATAGCTACACTCTTCTGCCAGCACTCCACGCCGGGGCACGGCTGCACACGCACTCCGTCGAACTTCTGGGCCTCGTGGAAAGCCTTTATATTGTCGTGGGCGAGCGAAATGGCATCCTTGAGGTCTGCGTCCACAAGACTCTCAGCCTCGTCCATTTCTGCTTGGCTGACTGCAAGGGAAGAAAGCTCCGCCTTGTCGAATTTCAGTTCATATTCCTTCACAGCCTCGTCACCGCGCGACCTCACATCGTCGAGCACAGACTTCACTGTTGCGGTGAGCTGCGACACATCGAGGTGTGGGCGTTCAACTATCGACGCCCACATCTCTTGTTTCGGATATTTTATAGTAATCATAATATCATCTTTTCAATGGGTGTGACAAGGATGCCCTGGGCACCCATCTCCTTCAGCTTGCCAATAATCTCCCAGAAACGCTTCTGGTCGAGAACGGTGTGAACAGAGCACCACTCATCGTCGGCAAGAGGTATGACAGTAGGACTCTTCAGACCGGGAAGCACGTCGATGATGTCCTGAAGACGGGCTTTAGGTGCATTCATGCGCACATACTTCTTGTCCTCGGCACTGCGAACGGCAGCGAAACGGAAAAGCATCTCGTCGAGAGTCTTGCGCTTCTCGGCATCCATCTGTTTGTTGCCGATGAGCAGGGCCTCGCTCTGCATTACCACCTCCACCTCACGCAGGTTGTTGCTCACGAGTGTGGAACCGCTGCTTACAATGTCGAAGATGGCGTCGGCAAGACCAATGCCCGGAGAGATCTCTACACTGCCTGTGATGACATGAATTTCTGTCTTTATACCGTGATTTTCCATATAATGTCGAAGTATGCCAGGATAAGAGGTTGCTATCTTCTTTCCATTGAACCACTCAAGACCAGGATAGTCTATATCCTTGGGGATGGCAAGTGAAAGACGACAACGACTAAATCCCAGACGAGAGACAATGTCGGCCTCTTCGCCACGCTCTACAAATTCATTCTCGCCGACAACACCAATGTCAGCCACACCAGTAGCCACACTCTGAGGAATGTCGTCGTCGCGGAGATAAAGCACCTCCAACGGGAAGTTTGACGACTGCACCAGGAGGGTGCGTTTACTTGAACTGATCTTTATGTCTGCCTCTGCGAGCAGATTCATGGTGTCTTCAAAAAGACGACCTTTTGACTGTACTGCAATACGTAACATACTTAATTTTTATTATATATTTTGAAAATCACGATGCAAAATTACGAATTAATGATAGAATGTGCAAGAAAATCACTAATTTTGCAGTCAAAAAAGAGCATTTTGTTGACCAACAGTACAAAAAACAGGCAAAAACAGACCCTTTTATCAGTTTTTGGACTAATATTGGGTGCCATTTCACTATGCACAGCCTGCTCCTCGGAAAAGAAGGAGAAGGTGGTTACGCCATGGGGAGAAGTGAACGACACGATACCAGAAGGGGACGTTTTCGACCTCGACCAGATAATGGCGAACGGGGAGATTATCGTAGTAACCACAAGTGGGCCGACTACATATTACGACCATCGGGGAAAACAGCTCGGGCTACAATACCTGATGGTGCAGAAATATGCAGAGGGGATAGGTGTCGGAGTGAGAGTGGAGATCTGTCGCGACACTGCCGACATGATAAGAAAAGTGGCTGTCGGAGACGCCGACATAGTGGCGTTTCCGATAAAGAAGAAAGACATAAGGCTGACGGCGGACAGTGCCAAGAGCGTGGTGCTATGCGGCGCGGGAAACGACTCCATAGGACAGTGGGCGGTGAACAGCGAAAAGAAAAAGCTCATCAGTTCGCTCAACAAGTGGTACAAACCGGAAATCATGGCTGAGACAAAGAAGGAGGAAGACTTCATACTCAGTACAAGAAGCGTGGTAAGACGCGTATACGCTCCAATGCTCAACAAAAAAGGTGGTATCATTTCACACTACGACCACCTGTTCATAGCATACAGCCAGCCAATAAGATGGGACTGGAGACTAATGGCTGCACAATGTTATCAGGAATCAACCTTCGACCCTAAGGCAAAATCATGGGCTGGAGCACAAGGACTGATGCAGATAATGCCATCAACAGCCGACATGCTCGGACTGCCACGCGACAAAATATACGACCCGGAAAGCAATATTGCCGCTGCAGCGAAATATCTCGGACAGTTAGAAGCCAAGTTCAAAGACATTCCTGACAGATACAACAAGCAAAACTTCGTGCTCGCAAGCTACAACGGCGGATACAACCACATAAGGGATGCCATGGCACTAACGGAGAAACATGGTGGAAACAAACACTCATGGGACGACGTGAGCCAATACGTGCTGAAACTCGCCAACCCGCAGTTCTACGGCGACCCCGTAGTGAAATACGGATATATGAGAGGCTCGGAAACGGAAGACTACGTGAGAAAGATACGCCAAAGATGGCAATCATACAAAGGCGTGAAAAGCCCACATACAGGCTATCAGGGCATGATGGCAAAAAAAGCGAAGAAACATAAAAAGAAATACGATATATGACTAACATTACTATGGTGGCTGGGGCCAGGCCAAACTTCATCAAACTGGCTCCTATCGTCTGGGCGTGTGAAAAAGCGAAAAAGTCGGGTAAGGACATTGACTTCAAGCTCGTGTATACAGGTACAGAAAACGACATGTCGATAGAGCAATCTCTATTCGACGACCTCGGAATAGACAAACCACAAGTTTATCTCGGTGTGGACTGCGGAAGCCTGAACGAACTGACAGGCCAAACCATGGGGGCTTTCGACAGGTATCTCGACAACACGCCAACAGATGTGGTTATTGTGGTGGACGACCTCGCTTCTACCATGGCGGTGGCCATAGTGTGCAAGAAACGTGGAGTGAAGCTGGCGCATCTCGTGGCCGGTACACGTTCTTTCGACTTCAGCATGCCGAAGGAAGTGAACCGTCTCGTGATCGACGGACTAAGCGACCTGCTGTTCACTGCCGGCGCAGGAGCAAGCAGCATCGTCAGCCGTGAAGGTGCAGAAATGCAAAACATCTACATGGTGGGCAACATCATCATCGACACTCTACGCCATAACTACAACAGATTCACCCGACCGGCCATCCTTCAACAGAAAGGCATTGAAGACGGAAAATACATCGTGTTTACCATCAACAGGAAAGCACTGCTGAAAAACAAGGAGTACATACAGCTGCTCACGGACTATATATATAATAAGGTGAAAGGCATGGCCATTGTCGCACCACTGAGGGGAATGGCAAAAGAGGTGGTAGAACCATACGTCAAGAAGATGGTAAACTTCCACATAACAGACTCCATGGGATACCTGGAATTCGGTTATCTCACTGCCCACGCCCGTGGCATCATCACCGACTCGGGCAACATTGCCGAAGAGGCCACGTTCAACAACGTGCCGTGTATAACGCTGAACGAATATACAGAGCATATTGAAACCGTAAACCAAGGTACAAACATACTGGTGGGCTACGACATTGAAAAATTAGCCACAGCACTGGAAGACATGACAGAAAACAAATGGAAGAAGTCGTCTATTCCCGACAGATGGGATGGAAGAACAGCTGAAAGAATACTGCAAACAATAATGTAGTCTCAAATCTTGTTTATATCCACATAGCCGTGCATAACGGCATAGATGGTAAGGGCGGAAATAGACTTCATACCCAGCTTGTCGGTGATATTCTTGCGATGGGATATCACCGTCGGCATACTTATATTGAGTATGTCGGCAATCTCTTTGTTGATATGTCCCTGAGCCACAAGCGACAAGACCTCAATCTCTCGGTCGGAGAGAACGTTCTGACGAGTGCATTGCTGTATGGGAGGAAGATTACGCCCGTGAGCATGAGCATGTTGTTCGAGCGCGAGCAACGAACGGACAAATTGCTTTTCCGGCACATTGACAGAGAGCGAGTGGAAGTTGCTCATTGAGGCAGCATCATCGAGTGCAAGAGTAAGTACAATGGTCTTTGCCCGATGTTCAAGAAAGAACTGTCGGTTTTCCAACACTATGTTCATTGCCACAAAATAATGGAAATACTGTTCGGGATTGTTTGCCTGAAGTTCGGCAAACGACCCAAAAGTATCTACCTGCATGATGGACATTATCTCTTGCAATATCGTCTTAAGCCCGATGGCGGCAAGAGTGTTGGGGTCGATGATGGCTATACTTGGGGACATGTTTTAAATGAATAATGAAGAGAGAAGAATGAAGAGTGAAGAATGAAGAGTGAAGAATGAAGAGTGAAGAATGAAGTATGGGTGCGCATAGTCTGCGTTTATCTTATTCTTCATTCTTCATTCTTCACTCTTCATTTTTTACGACAGGAATCCTAACAATGCTCCGGCTGCTACTGCCGAACCGATGACACCGGCAACGTTCGGACCCATGGCATGCATGAGGAGGAAGTTGTGGCGGTCGTATTCCAATCCAAGGTTATTACTGATACGGGCACTCATTGGAACGGCCGATACACCGGCATTACCAATCAGCGGATTGATCTTCTTGTCCTTAGGCAGGAAGAGGTTCATCAACTTCACGAAACATACACCACTTGCTGTGGCCACCATAAAGGCACAAGCACCTACAACGAAGATGAACAGGGTGTTCAGTGTAAGGAACTCGCTGGCCTGGGTAGAACAACCTACGGTGAGACCAAGAAGCATCACTACGATATCGTTAAGGGCTGAACCGGCGGTCTTGGCCAGACGGGTGGTCTTGCCAGACTCCTTCAGCAGATTGCCGAAGAACAGCATACCAAGCAGTGGAAGACCTGAAGGCACGATGAATGTGGTGAGCAACAATCCGATAATCGGGAAGAGGATGCGCTCGGTCTGGCTTACCTGACGGCCCGGCTTCATCTTAATCACGCGCTCCTTCTTAGTGGTGAGCAGACGCATCAATGGCGGCTGAATCAGCGGCACAAGAGCCATGTAAGAGTATGCGCAAACGGCAATGGCTCCCATAAGGTTTGGACAAAGTTTCGACGAAAGGAAGATGGCGGTAGGACCATCGGCACCACCGATGATGGCAATACCGGCTGCCTGGTTAGGCTCGAAACCCAATGCCAAAGCCACCATATATGCGCCAAAGATACCAAACTGGGCTGAAGCACCAATGAGCACAAGCTTCGGGTTGGCGATGAGCGCCGAGAAGTCGGTCATGGCTCCGATGCCAAGGAACACAAGCGGTGGATACCAGCCTTGTCGCACTCCCTGGTAGAAGATGTTCAAGACGGAATTGTCTTCATAAAGTCCAATTTCGAGACCTGCATCCGCACGGAAAGGAATGTTTCCGAGAATGATGCCCAAACCAATAGGAATGAGCAGCAGAGGCTCGAAGTCTTTCTTGATTGCAAGATAGATGAGCACAGCTCCCACCACAATCATAATGAGGTTTCCTGCCGTTGCATTGGCAAAACCAGTGTAGGTAAGAAACTCAGTGAAATTCTCTGCTATAAATTCTGTAAATCCCATAATTTATTTGTCTTTAGCCAATGGTAATCAATGTGGCACCCTCCATTACAGAGTCGCCCTGGTTTACTAAGATAGAGGTGACGGTGCCACTGTTCTCAGCCTCGATGTTGTTCTGCATCTTCATGGCTTCAAGCAC
>CALZAP010000079.1 GCA_945614335.1 uncultured Prevotella sp. | reverse complement strand
CTTCATCGACGAGATACACACTCTTGTAGGAGCCGGCTCCGCTCCTGGCACCATGGATGCCGCAAACATCCTCAAACCGTCGTTGGCAAGGGGCATGATACAGTGCATCGGAGCCACTACACTCGACGAATACAGGAAAAGCATTGAGAAAGACGGGGCTTTAGAAAGACGATTCCAGAAAATCATCGTAGAGCCTACTTCCACCGACGAGACATTGCAGATACTGAAAAACATTAGAGAAAGATACGAGCAACACCACAGCGTGAGCTATTCAGACAACGCACTGAAAGTATGCGTGGAACTGACCGAACAATACATCAACGACAGACAGTTCCCCGACAAGGCCATCGACGCGCTCGACGAGGCGGGAGCTCATATCCACGTCACCAAGTTCGCAATGTCGCCTGAAATCATAAAGTTGCAGAAAGAAATTAACGAGATAAAGGAAAAAAAGCAGGAGGCAGTGAAAAACCAGGACTACAAACTGGCTGCCAGCCTACGCGACATGGAACTCATCGAAGAGGCTCGCCTGAGAGACATGCAGGAAGAGGCTCAAAACATAAAGAACAAGGAGACACACCAGGTGGACGATACTGACGTGGCTGACGTGGTGGCACGCATCTCCGGCGTGCCGGTACAGAGACTGTGCGAGTCGGAAAACCAAAGACTCAGAAACATGGCTCCCACACTGAAGTCGCAAGTGGTGGCGCAGGACAACGCCATAGACAAGATGGTGAAGGCCATACAGAGAAACCGCATCGGACTGAGAGACCCCAACCACCCCATCGGTGTGTTCATGTTCCTCGGCCCTACCGGTGTGGGAAAGACTTATCTCGCCAAAAAACTTGCGGAATACATGTTCGGCACAAAAGACGCACTGATACGTGTCGACATGAGCGAATACGGGGAGAGCTTCAACGTGTCGAGACTTGTGGGAGCTCCTCCGGGATATGTCGGCTACGAGGAAGGCGGACAGCTGACCGAAAAGGTAAGACGACGCCCCTACTCCATCGTCTTGCTTGACGAAATAGAAAAGGCACACGCCAACGTGTTCAACATGCTGCTGCAGGTGCTCGACGAAGGAAGACTTACCGACGGTTCGGGACGACTCATCGATTTCCGCAACACTGTGATAATCATGACCAGCAACGCCGGAACACGACAGCTCAAGGAGTTCCAGCACGGTGTGGGATTCAATGCCGCCGGCATGGTGAACGGAATGGCTACAAACGAAAAGGACAAGGAGTATGCCCGCAACATCATACAAAAGGCCCTTAGCAAGCAGTTCTCACCGGAATTCCTTAACCGACTCGACGAAATCATCACCTTCGACCAGCTGGACCTCAATGCCATCAGAAAGATTGTCGACATAGAGATAAAGCCTCTCGTGGACCGAATAGCAAAACTCGGATACGACATCGAGATTACCACCGAAGCCAAGGATTTCGTGGCAAAGAAAGGATACGACATTCAGTTCGGTGCCCGACCGCTGAAACGAGCCCTGCAAAACCATATCGAGGACTCTCTCAGCGAGATGATCATCAACGAGACCATTGCCAAGGGAGACAAGATAGTGATTGACAAAGACAATGAGAACGATAAACTGAAGATAATTCCAACTTCTTTAACTTCCTAAACCACAGAAAGTTGAATACAAACTTTATAATTGGCATGATGAAAAAGGCAATCCTAATGTTTACGGCATTATGCCTGTCAACAACCATTATGGGAGAAAACAAAGACATCACCATCAGAATATTGGCAACAAGCGACGTTCACGGATGCTTCTTTCCATACGACTTCATCGAACGCAGACCAATGAACGGCTCATTGGCAAGGGTGAGCCACTACGTGAAGGAAGTCAGGAAAGAAACCAACGGCAACGTCGTGCTGCTCGACAACGGGGACATTCTGCAAGGACAGCCCACCAGCTTCTACTGCAACTATGCCAACCCGAGAATACCAAATGCGGCTGCACATGCCATAAACTACATGAAGTATGACGCACAGACCATTGGCAACCATGACGTGGAAACCGGACACAAGGTTTACGACAAATGGATAAAGGAGGTCAACTGCCCTATACTCGGAGCCAACGTTGTAGACAACGCCACTGACGAGCCTTACCTGACGCCATACACCATCGTGGAACGCCAAGGAGTGAGGATTGCCGTGCTCGGCATGCTTACTCCTGCCATACCAAACTGGCTGAAGGAAGAGCTGTGGAGCGGCATGCACTTTGAAGAGATGACCGAGTCTACAAGAAAATGGGTGGAACATATAAAAGAGGTGGAGAAACCTGATGTCATCGTAGGACTCTTCCATAGCGGATGGAACGGCGGAATAAGCACTCTTCACTATAACGAGGATGCCGCGGAGGAGATAGCCAAGACGGTTGACGGCTTAGACATCATCATTCTCGGTCACGACAACAACGCACGTAATGAAGTGGTGACAAACAACAAGGGCAACAGTGTGTTGTGCCTCGATCCCGGATGCAACGCCACACTCGTGGCAGACGCCACACTCCACATCACCACAACAGACGGGAGGGTGACAGGAAAACGTGTGGAGGGAAAACTCGTGAAAATGAAGGGACTGCCGCTCGACAACGACTACCTCGACCACATGAAGGAAATAGAGGAAAACGTGACACGCTTCGTCAACATGAAACTCGGCACCCTTACGGAAACCATTTCCACAAGCGACGCTTTCTTCGGAAGTTCCCCATTCAACGACCTCATACAGGACATTCAGCTTAGTATTACAGGAGCCGACATCTCCATCAACGCTCCCCTCACCTTCGACAGTAAAATAGAAAAAGGTGACATACTCATGAGCGACATGTTCAAGCTCTATAAATACGAAAACAATCTCTACACAATGAAGATGAAGGGAAAGGAAATCCGTAAACACCTGGAAATGAGCTACGACCAGTGGGTAAACACCATGACCTCACCCGACGACCACATCATGCTGGTGAGCGAAAACACTCAATACGGCAGACAGAAATGTGGTTTCAAAAACCTTACGTTCAATTTCGACAGTGCCGTTGGAATCGACTATGTGGTGGACGTGACCAAACCTGACGGGGAAAAGGTGAAAATACTGAGGATGAGCAACGGAGAGCCTTTCGTGGAAGACAAATGGTATACAGTGGCGATGAACAGCTACCGCGGAAACGGTGGTGGCGAACTGCTCACCAAAGGAGCCGGAATACCAAAGGACGAACTCGAGAGTCGCATTCTATGGAAAAGCGAACTCGACCAGAGATACTATATCATCAAAGAAATCCAAAAACGCGGAACTGTTGAGCCAAAGGCACACAACAACTGGAAATTCGTGCCCGAAGAATGGGCCGTTCCCGCAATAGAACGCGACAGAAAAGCTCTCTTCGGACATTAACACATCACCACAACCTTATGCCAATACTTCGAATAATTTTTACATTTACAGCTGTCTTTTGCGTCACTTTCGCTCAGGCACAATACGACTATCTTCACGCCAAACGGAACGTCATTCCCGGCGGTTACGACTTTTGGGTATACACTCCTGAAGACTATTTCTATTCCCAGGAGCAGACACCTTGCATCATCTTCCTCCACGGAGCGTCACTATGCAGCAAAGACCTCAACAGGTCGAGACGATACGGTCCGCTGCATGCCATCGTGAAGGGAAGGGAGATTCCCGCCCTCGTCATCGTGCCACAGAATCCGGGTGGGGCATGGAATCCGAAGAAGATAAACGATGTGCTCGAATGGACAAAGAAAAACTATGTAATGGACTCCACTCGAGTGTATGTCATTGGCATGAGCCTCGGAGGATACGGCACGATGGATTTTGCAGGCACTTACCCCGACAAGGTGGCTGCCGCAATGGCACTGTGTGGAGGTTGTTCGCTGAAAGACCAGAGCGGGCTGGGAAAGCTGCCGCTATGGATCATTCACGGAACAGCCGACAGGGCGGTTTCGGTCAAGCAGTCTCAAGCGGTGGTCAACGGACTTCAGCAGAAAGGACTCGACAAAAGGCTCAGGTTCGACTGGTGGAAAGGCGCGTCACACGGAGCATTGGCAAGGGTGATGTACATGAAGAAAACCTACGAGTGGCTCTTCTCTCATTCCACGCGAGACCCTGAGCGTAATGTCAACAAAATGATAGATATAAAAATGTCGGAACTGAAAAGCGCATACGACGACATGATACGCGACTATGCCGACCCGGAAGTCATTGACGACTGACCAAATACTCGGCACACATCTCGGCACATCGTTCTCCGTCGACTCCTGCCGACACTATTCCACCTGCATATCCTGCACCTTCTCCACACGGGAAAAGGCCTTTTAGTCTTACGTGCATAAGTCGCTCAGTATCACGAAGAATGCGTATTGGCGATGAAGTTCTTGTTTCAACCGCTATCACCACTGCCTCGTTGGTAAGAAACCCATGGCTTTTCCTGCCGAAATCCTTAAATCCCTCACGAAGGCGACTGCCTACATGGGATGGCAGCCAGAAGTGAAGTGGCGAAGAGATAAGTCCCGGAGCGTATGATGTCTTTGGCAGGTCATAGCTCAGTTTTCCGTTCACGAAGTCACACATCCTCTGTGCTGGAGCCGTCTGCCGCATGTTTCCTTGCAGCCAGCAGTCATGCTCCACCCTCTTCTGCCACTCAAGCATCTTCATCACGGGGTCGCCATCGATGTCCTCAGGCCTTATTTCCACCACCATTCCGCTGTTCGACCATTGTCCGTTTCTGTTGCTCGGACTCATTCCGTTCACCACAATCTGCTCCGGCCCTGTGGCAGCAGGAATCACGAATCCTCCGGGACACATGCAGAACGAGTATACTCCACGTCCATCCACCTGAGTGACAAACGAATATTCTGCGGCCGGAAGGTATTTTCCGCGTCCCTCCTTGTTATGATATTGTATCCGGTCGATGAGTTTCGACGGATGCTCCAGTCTCACTCCTACGGCTATTCCCTTGGCTTCCATGTCCACATTCGAAGAGTGAAGATATTGGTATACATCGCGGGCGGAATGGCCAGTGGCAAGTATCACAGGTCCACGGAACACCTGTTCCAATCCGGTTTCCGTGTCCACTGTCTCTATTCCCTCCACTGTGTCTCCATTTATCAGCAGCGAGGTCATTCTTGTCTGGTGATGCACTTCTCCTCCACATCCGATTATCGTGTTTCTCATGTTCTCTATCACCCTCGGCAGTTTGTCGGTTCCGATGTGTGGATGAGCGTCTGAGAGAATGTTTTCCGAGGCTCCATGTTGGCAGAAAACATTTAGAATTTTTTCAACATTTCCACGTTTCTTGCTTCTTGTGTAGAGCTTTCCGTCAGAGTAAGCTCCAGCCCCACCCTCACCGAAACAGTAGTTGCTGTCGGTTCCTACCTTGTGGGTCTTTGTTATCTGGGCGAGGTCTGCCTTCCTGTTTCTCACGTCCTTTCCCCTCTCCACCACAATGGGTCTTATTCCGAGTTCTATGAGTTTCAGGGCTGCAAACAGTCCGGCAGGTCCTTCTCCCACCACCACAGCCTTTTTCCCTTGGCTCACGTCAGGATATTCCGTTTTGTGGAATGGCTGGTCGTCAGGTGTCTCGTTGACATAAACCTTCAATGAGAGATTGACGAAAATGGTGCGTTGCCTTGCGTCGATGCTCCTTTTCGTCACCCTCACTTCCTTTATCGTGCGGGCATCGATACCTTTTTCTCTCGAAACGTATTCCTTTATGGTTGCAGTGCTTGCCGCAATGTTGGGAAGCACCCTTATTTGTAGTTCGTGTATCATTGTTCTGATATGAAAATTTCAAAGAATTAGTGCAAAGGTAAGCAGATTATGGGCTTTTGTGCAAAAAATTACAGTTAAAAGAAGTAAAATTGGTCATTATAATATGAAAAACATTTGGCAATGTCAAGAAAACACAATAACTTTGCAAGCAATATTTGCCATTTTGGGCATATTCAGTAAAACAAACAAATAACCCATGCAGACAAAAATCATAGCAGGACCATGCGTCATAGAGTCAGCAGAACTGCTCGACACCGTAGCGAGAAAGCTTGTGGACATCAACAACAGGCTCGCTGTGGATATCATCTTCAAGGCCTCGTTCGACAAGGCCAACCGTACTTCCATCTCTTCATTCAGAGGTCCGGGCATCGACAAAGGACTACAGATGCTTGCCGACATCAAAAGCCGATACGGACTGAAGATTCTCACCGACATTCACGAAAGCTGGCAGGCTGAACCCACCGGACAGGTAGTGGACGTCATTCAGATTCCCGCTTTCCTGTGCAGGCAGACCGACCTTCTCGTGGCTGCGGCAAAGACGGGAAAAACGGTAAACATCAAAAAAGCCCAGTTCCTCAGCGGACTTGACATGAGATACCCGGTGGAGAAGGCCAAGGACAGCGGGGCTACCGACGTGTGGCTCACCGAACGTGGCAACATCTACGGATACAACAATCTCGTGGTGGACTTCAGAAACATTCCCGACATGCTCAACATCGTGCCTACCGTCATCATGGACTGCACCCACAGTGTGCAACGTCCCGGAGGTGCCGGCGGCAAGACCGGTGGCGACAGGCAGTATGTTCCAATGATGGCCATGGCGGCAAAGG
>CALZAP010000078.1 GCA_945614335.1 uncultured Prevotella sp. | reverse complement strand
ACCTGAGGACTACGTGGTGCACGGACCAAACCGCATCACCGCCCTGCCTATGGAGGTGCCTGTATGCTACCAGGAGATAGCCCATTGTCTTGACAAGACGGTGGCAAAGATAGAGAACGCAGTGCTTTCGGCATTGGAACACACACCGCCAGAGCTCTATGCCGATATTGTGAAGAACGGTATTTATCTGAGTGGTGGCGGCGCGCTGCTGCGTGGCCTTGACAAGCGCCTGCAGGACAAGATAAACATACCGTTCCACATTGCGGAAGACCCATTGCACAGTGTGGCAAAGGGTGCCGGCATTGCACTTAAGAATGTAGACCGCTTCTCGTTCCTGATGAGGTAAACGATGCGAAACCTGCTTGATTTTTTAGCGAAATACAACAACTGGCTGCTCTTCATCTTGCTTGAGGTGATGAGCATTGCCATGTTGTTTCAGTTCAACAGCTACCAAGGCAGCGTTTGGTTTACGTCGGCCAATTACGTGGCGGGAAAAGTGTACGAGCTGGACTCTGCGCTAAAGGCATTCTTTTCGCTTACCAAGGTGAACGAGGAACTTACGCTGAAGAACTTCCAGTTGGAGAGGCAGGTGAACCAGCTGACAAGACTCTATGGCAAGGCTACCGGCGACACCACCGTGCTTCAGCGACTCGCACTCGGCAATATTGAGCAATACAAGATTGTGACTGCCAAGGTGGTGAGCAATACAGTGAACAGACAGGACAACCTCATTACTATAGACAAGGGCCGCGCTGACGGCATTGAGGCCGACATGGGTGTGACCAGCGGCAACGGAGTGGTGGGGGTGGTGTATCTCGTGTCGGAACACTACTCGATAGTGATGCCTCTGCTGAACGTGAAGTCGCGCATCAGTTGCTCGATAAGAAAAAGAGGATACTTCGGGTATACCAGCTGGAATGGCGGCGACTGCTATTTCGCCAACGTCGAGGACATACCACGACACGCCCACTTCAAAAAGGGAGACTGGGTGGAGACAAGCGGATATTCCTCGATATTCCCACCTGGCATAGCCGTGGGAAAGATAGTGGGGATATATAACTCTTCTGACGGTCTGTCGTATAAACTGAAGATTCACTTGGCCACCGACTTCGCAAACCTGCGCGACGTATGTGTCATAACAGACAAAAGCTATGCCGAACGACAGATGCTGCTTGAAGCTGCACGCGACTCACTGAGACAGAAGTGAGGAGTGGGGAGAGAGGAGTAATTTTGGAGGGTAGAAGGTAGAGGGTAGAAGGTAGAGATATGTCAAAGCCGAGATAACGACCGAACAGAAGCGGATTGACTATTGTCTTGAACTTTATCCTCCTAGCGATCAAAGGGAGCGATAACTCCTTAACTCCTTAACTCCCAAATAGTTGAGTATATGCGATACTTAAGTAATAGAATAATAAATGACAACAGAACTTCTAAGCCGTATTACCGTCTTCGTGGTGCTGTGTCTTGCACAAGCACTCGTACTGAACCATATACACTTGTTTGGAGTGGCTACACCATTGCTGTATGTGTATATGGTGTTGCAGTTCCGTCGCTCATATCCACGATGGGCGATACTGCTGTGGTGCTTCCTGTTGGGTGTAGTGATTGACACATTCTCAAACACCCCGGGGGTGGCTGCTGCCTCGCTGACCTTTGTGGGAGTGCTGCAACCGTATTATTTTGAGCTTTTTTTACCGCAGGACGCACCTGAGGACATGAAACCGTCGTTGAGAAACATGGGAATATTGAAATACCTGTGTTACTCTTCGGTGCTTGTGGTTATCTTCTGTCTTTTGTTCTTTACACTCGAGACATTCAACTTCTTCAACTGGCTTCAGTGGATAGAATGTGTAGGTGGAAGCACGCTGTTGACCCTTATTTTCATTATCACGATAGAAATAGTCAGGAAGAAGTGAAAGACTACCAGCTTGAAAACAGGAAATACGTGATAGGAGGCATTGCCACCGTTATTGTCATTATTTATATCATAAGGTTGTTCACCTTGCAGATAATGAGCGATGACTATAAGAAAAACGCCGACTCAAACGCTTTCCTTAAGAAAATAGAATTCCCTTCGAGGGGCATCATAACTGACAGAAACGGCAAGCTGCTTGTGTATAACCAGCCTGCCTATGACATTATGGTCGTGATGAAAGAAGCCAAAGGAAAGCTCGACACTATGGCTTTCTGCAATACGCTCGGAATCACGAAAGAGGAATTTGACAAGAGAATGTCGAACATAAAAGACAGGTCGAGAAACCCTGGCTATTCGCCATACACACAACAGCTTTTTCTCAGCCAGCTGCCGGAAAAGCAGTTCTCGATACTTAACGAGAAGATTTACCGCTTCCCGGGATTCTACGTGCAACGACGCAGTATAAGGCAATACGAATATCCCTATGCGGCACATGTATTGGGCGACGTGGCTGAAGTGTCGCCAGCTGACATTGAGGACGATGAATACTACCAGCCGGGTGACTATATAGGAAAACTCGGAGTGGAGCGAAGCTATGAGAAACAGCTGAGAGGAGAAAAGGGCGTGCAGATACTACTGCGAGACGCACACGGAAGAATACAGGGCAGCTATCAGAACCACGCCCTCGACCGACGACCGGTGGCGGGCAAGAACCTCACACTGAGTATAGACATAAACCTGCAGGCACTGGGAGAAAGACTGCTTGAGGGCAAGATAGGAAGCATCGTGGCCATAGAACCGGCTACGGGCGAGGTGCTATGCATGGTGTCGTCGCCTACCTACGACCCGAGAATAATGGTGGGAAGGGAGAGAAGCAAGAATCACAGGATGCTGAGCCGCGATGCGTGGAAACCACTTCTCAACAGAAGTATCATGGGACGCTATCCGCCTGGCTCGACATTCAAGACCACACAAGGACTGACCTTTCTGAGCGAGGGCATTATTGCTCCGTCGACAATGTACGGATGTTCGCGCGGGTTTTATTTCCGCGGACTGCATGTGGGATGCCACGGACACGCCTCGCCACTGTCGCTTGTGCCAGCCCTGAGCACCTCATGCAACGCCTTCTTCTGTTGGGGACTGTACCACATGATAGGCAATAAGAAGAAGTACGGGTCGGTGCAGAACGCCATGAACACGTGGCGAGACTATATGGTGAGTATGGGATTCGGATATAAGCTCGGAATAGACCTGCCTGGCGAGAAGCGAGGGCTGATACCCAATGCCGATTTCTACGACAAGGCTTACCACAGCTCATGGAACGGACTTACGGTGATAAGTATATCGATAGGGCAGGGTGAGGTGGATGCCACACCGCTGCAGATAGCCAATCTCGGAGCCACAATAGCCAACCGAGGATACTATTATGTGCCGCATGTGGTGAGGAAGGTGCAAGGCGAGCCGCTCGACACGACATTCGCACGACGTCACTATACAAAGGCAAACCACAAGGCTTATGAACTTGTGGTGCAAGGAATGAGGTCGTCGGTGCTTGGAGGTACATGCCGCGGACTGGCTCACTATGAGTTCATGGCTTGCGGAAAGACCGGTACGGCACAGAACCGTGGTCACGACCACTCGGTGTTCATGGGATTCGCCCCGATGGACGACCCGAAGATAGCCATTGCCGTGTATGTGGAGAACGGCGGATGGGGAGCCGATTACGGTGTGCCCATCGGTGGCCTGATGATGGAACAGTACATAAACGGAAAACTCTCTGAAGCCTCTATGAAGAAGGCGGAGGAATTCCAAAATAGACGCATTTCTTATGGTTCAGCAAACAGATAAACGTCCGAGCGTGATACGCTCCATAGACTGGGTGACGATATGTCTATACCTTGTGTTGCTCGCTTTCGGATGGATAAGCGTGTGTGGAGCAAGCTATACATACGGCGACACAGAGATACTCAGCCTCGGCACCCGTTCGGGTATGCAGGTTGTGTGGATAGGTACGTCGATATGCTTGGGATTTGTGATACTGATGCTCGACGACCGCTTCTACGACACCTTTTCTTATATTATATATGCGGTGTTGCTGTTGTTGCTGTTTGCCACGATATTCAATCCGCATTCCATCAAAGGTTCGAGGTCGTGGCTGGTGCTTGGACCGTTGAGACTTCAGCCGGCAGAGTTCGCGAAGTTTGCCACGGCACTCGCATTGGCAAAGTTTATGAGCACGTATGGCTATTCGATACACAAGATGAAGGATGCCGTGATGACCTTGGCCATCATTTTTGTGCCAATGACCTTTATTATACTTCAGAGAGAGACAGGCTCCGCCTTGGTCTACCTGTCGTTTCTGCTGATGCTCTACAGGGAGGGAATGCCTGGCAGCGTCTTGTTTACGGGAGTGGCTGCCGTGGTATACTTTGTTGTGGGCATAAGATATGAGGATGTGATGCTATGGTCCACGCCCACCTCGTTGGGCAAGTTTGTCGTGCTGCTATTGGTGCAGCTGTTCAGCGCGGGCATGGTGTATGTATACTGTAACAACAAGAAGGGAGCATTGAGCGTGGCGGGCTATAGCATAGCCATAACGCTGCTGTTCCTGCTGTTTTCGGAGTATGTGATACCGTTTGACATTGTGTGGGTGCAGCTTGTAGTGACAGCCGTGGTCATAGGCTGGCTGTTGTGGCAGGGTCTTGGAAGCAGGATAAGGGAGTATTATTTCATACTTCTGTTTGCCATAGGCTCCATGGCTTTCTTCTATTCGGCTGACTATGTGCTGAACAACGTGTTGGAGCCACACCAAAGGGTGAGAATAAACGTGCTGTTGGGTCTTGACGAGGATTTGGCAGGAGCTGGATATAACGTCCACCAAAGCGAGATTGCCATCGGGTCGGGCGGCCTGGAGGGCAAGGGATTCCTGAACGGCACACAGACGAAACTGAAGTTTGTGCCTGAGCAGGATACCGACTTCATCTTTTGTACGGTAGGTGAGGAGGAGGGATTTCTTGGTTCTGCCGGAGTGTTGCTGTTGTTTCTTGCCCTAATACTAAGGCTCATCCACTTGGCTGAGCGTCAGCCCTTCCGTTTCGGGCGGGTATATGGCTATGCGGTGGTGTCGGTATTTCTCTTCCATGTGTTCATTAATGTGGGCATGGTATTAGGACTGACTCCCGTGATAGGCATTCCGCTTCCATTCTTCAGTTATGGAGGCTCGTCGTTGTGGGGTTTCACCTTCCTCCTGTTCATTTTCCTTCGTATAGACGCGAGCAGGAAAGCCGTGAGAAGCTGACGCGGTGAGGGATGGCTACTGTTTCTCTTCGAGAGTGATGCCCACATCGGATATGCCGGGCAGTATTTCGCGTTTCATGTTGTGACGAATATGTATGGCAACGGAGTCGCCTTTCATCAGGTGCATGTTTGAGACATGGTAGTTAAACTGATAGCAGCTGACTCCACGACCTTTAGACATGCCGTCGTTGTCAAACAGTGAGCAGTTGATGGTGTCGCTGTCGATGATGTTGTCGGGGCTGATGGCCTTGTCGACGATGAGGCAGACGGTTTTGAAAGGGTAGGCGTCGGTGATTCTCAGTCCGATGATGGCTTTCAGTTCCATATCCGTCTGCATTCTGGGTATGGAGAAGGTTAGAGTGTCGTTCTTTTCCCATCCCGAGAGAGGAGTATGAAGGTATTGGCTGTAAATGGTAGAGCGGTTGCATGACGCAAAGGCCATGGCAACCGCTACTGTTATGGAAAGAAAGATATTCCGTTTATTCATTATCGTCCTGCTTTTTGTTGTTTTGTTTTGGTGGGCGAGGAGCGTTACCCTGTGGTTTCTTCTGCCCCTTTGCCTGCTGTTGTGGCTTAGGCTGCTTGTTTTTCTTCTTCTTTTTCTTTGCCTTGTCGAAGCGGCTGATGTTCTCGTTGGCGAGCAGGTCGGCATTCGGCTTCCCTGAATGTCGTTGTTTGCCGTCTTCGTGCAGCGACTCCGGCTTTTCGCCTCTTTTGTTCATCTCGATGATGCTTCTTGCCCTTTCCGCCGAAATGGTCTCGAGGTTTGCCGCGATGTTTTTGTCGGTGGAGTAGGTGATGAGTCCTGCCAGTATGTCGGTCTTGAAGAGATAGTAGTCGCCGTCGGTGGTCTGCAGAACCACTTCCCTGCTTGGAATCTTACGTCCTGCCTCCACGTAGTCGTCTACCTCGTAGTTGAGACAGCACTTCAGTTTAGCGCACATGCCGGCGAGTTTCTGTGGGTTGAGTGAGATGTCCTGGAATCGGGCGGAGTTGGTGCTGACGCTGATGAAGTTTTTCATCCATGTGGCGCAGCAAAGCTCGCGTCCGCAGGGGCCTGTACCACCGATGCGTCCGGCTTCCTGTCTTGCGCCGATTTGCTTCATCTCTATTCTTACGTGGAATGTTTCTGCGAGTACCTTGATGAGTTGTCGGAAGTCTACTCGTTCGTCGGCAATGTAATAGAAGATGGCCTTGTTGCAGTCGCCTTGGTATTCCACGTCTCCAATTTTCATTTGCAGTCCGAGGTCTTTGGCTATCTGTCTGCTTTCGATCATGGTGTCGTGCTCACGGGCTTTCGCCTCGCGGTACTTGTCCATGTCCACCGGTCTTGCTATTCTGTATATGCGCTTGATGTCGTCGGCCGATTTGAGGTTAGCCTTTTTTATCTGTTTCTTCACGAGTCGTCCGGTGAGTGTTACAAC
>CALZAP010000077.1 GCA_945614335.1 uncultured Prevotella sp. | reverse complement strand
TGTGATGTCATAGGCATTATAGTGGATCGTGAAGGCGAAAAGAACGCAGCTTGCGTTGATGTATTCAACACCTATTACGGACATCCCGACATTCCGATAGGTCTCGTCAGAAACGGAATAAAGAATCCTGTCGTATGGAATGATTATTCAGGCATAGCACAATGGAAAGATCCTGCTGGTAATTGCCTTTTCCGCCATACCATAAAAGATTACTCCACTCTCCCCGACGGATGGGAATTATACCGCACACAGCTCCTTTCCGCTCCCTACAAGTCAGTGACCATTGTCTCAGTGGGGTTTGTTACAGCCCTTTCACAGCTTCTCGAAAGTGAAGGAGGACAGCAACTGGTTGCCGACAAGGTAAGGGCATTGTACATTATGGGTGGCAACTTTGCTGTAAGTTCCCCTGATTACAACTTCGCACAAGGTCCGGAGTTTGTGCAGAATTTTATCATGCGATGGCCAGAAAGTACGCCTATCTATTTCTCGCCAACCGAAGTGGGCAATGACATCTATTACAGTAAGCAGCAGCTACTTGACGACTTATCGGACATAGAGGTGAATCCGCTGAAAGAAATATATTTGAGAGCCGGAGAAGACGAATCTCTTAGGATGTGGGATCCTCTCACGGTGATCCATGCAGTGGAAGGTGATGAATTGTTCTTGCTTTCGGAATGGGGCAACGTAACGATTGACAGCGAGGGTAACACCACATTCACCGCAACGCCCAATGGCAATTGCCGTTACCAGAAGCCAGGAGATGCCTCATGGAATTCAGCAACGCTAAATATAATTCGTAATTTAATAAAACAATAACATTATGACTAATCAACACATCTTTATCACTGGAGGAGCCTCCGGAATTGGAGCTGCCGCAGTACGTCTATTCTCAAAGCGAGGATGGAAAGTGACATTTTCCGACATCAACAAGGAATGGGGAAACAGGCTCTCCGAGGAACTTGGCGACGGAGTGTTGTTTGTTGCAGCCGACACCCGCAATCGTGAGGAAATAAAGACTGCCATAGCTGCAGGAATCGACAAGTATGGTCCTCTCTGCTCCGTATTCGCAAATGCCGGCATACATCGCGCCAACACCATACTCGACATCAGCGATGAAGAACTCAAACTAATGATTGACACCAACATCTACGGTACGGTGCACACGCTTCAGGCTGCCGTCCCACATATCATCGAATCAGGCGGTGGCTCGGTGGTAATCAACTGCTCCGACCAATGGTTTGTCGGCAAGCCATATAGTTTTGGTTATGGACTGACAAAGGGTGCACTCGGACAAATCACCAGATCGCTGTCCATCGACCTCGGGAAACATGGCATCCGCGTCAATGCCGTCTGTGCAGGCACTATACGCACTCCACTCGTTGATAACCTCTTCGACAAATTTGCGAAGATTGAGGGTAAAACAATAGAAGACTATTGGGTTAGCGAAAACTCTCTTTATATGCGTGGAGAGGCAGGAAGACCTGAGGAAGTGGCAGAGTTGGTTCTCTTCCTTGCATCTGATGCTGCAAGCTTCTGTACTGGAGGTCATTACCTTGCCGATGGCGGATTGGTGGCACAATAATTTTATTATACGACTATGATGAAAAATCGTGTTACAACCACAATTATGACAATGATGTCCCAAAACAAGATGGAGAATATCCTTATCAACAATGCCGGCGGCATTGGAAGCTGGTGCTTACGGAAAATAGGCTGATACGTCAAAAGCGTGTCATGAATTCAATTACAAACTTGTCTTTTTCCGAAGGTTTGACAATGGCACCGTCCCGATAGAAGTATTTCTCGTAGTTTATCCTGATGTCTGACACAAAGGGGGTGGAGAGGCTTATGGTCAGACCGCCTGTCAAGCGTTGGCGCTTGTAGTCGGTGATTTTAAGCATTCCGTTGTCGTCGGTGGTCTTGCCGTCGCTGTGGTCTGTCATCATGTCGTATCTTATGAGTGGCGACACCTTCTTCACCATGCTTTTCTTGTTTTTCACCGCAATGTCGTAGTTGATGAATGAGTCGAAGGAATGAACGTCGTTGAAGGCGTTTCCTCCGTAGTGTTTGAAGAGGTATTCGGCTTCCACGTGCCATCCCTTGGCATGCCAATACACACCACCGTCATACATCATTACGGCATGGTCGGAAGGCTTTATTTTCTGTGTGCTCAATGTTGCATTAAAGCCCTTAGGCAGAAACAGTTGCGCCTTGGCTGAGAAATTGACAGACTTTGTCCAGTAGTCTTTCTGGTCGGTAAGTCCCGATCCGTTGAATAGTCCAGCCTCAAGCACAAACGGGCATTTTCCCTGGATCTTATAGCCTAATGTAGCTCCCACATCGCGCACGTTGCCCACCTGCTTGGCTATGAACGAACGGTTGGCAAAGTATTGCTGATGGGGCGAGCGGTGGGCGTCGATGGTGAAAGGCACACGAAACTGTCCAATCGTGAAATTGAGCCTGTCTATTGGCGTAACCCTTGTATAGGCGTCGAGCATCTTTATCTTTCCCTCGTCGGAGAGGTCTATCTCAGCCTTGTAGCTCACCATTGGCACCACTTTTCCCGTAATGCTTATTCTGGCGTTGCGCACTTCAAACCGTCCTTCGTCCTCTTTTGTTTGGTATTCATATTTTCCACGTATGGTTCCATGGATTTCAGGCATATACTTTTGTATCTTTTCGTTGTCATTTGTCTGTGCCATGGAATCTGAATACGATACTATCGCCAGTGCAACAGCTGCCAATGTTGTTTTTGTTTTCATAATTTTGCAGTTACGATTTTTTTTCGGCTGCAAAGTTACAATATGTTTATTACATATTCAATAAACAGATATTACAATGCTGTTACAAAATCTACAAAGCTATTTGTCCTGTTCGTTTTCTTTCCTTATTTTCTCAAGGTATTCGCTTGGTGAGAACCCAAACTCGTCCTTAAACACTTTTGTGAAGTATTTTGGAGTTGAGAAACCTACTCTCATACCAAGTTCTGCCACTTTGATGTCTGGCTCTCTCTTGGCTATGCGGCATGCTTCCTTAAGACGCACAGAGGATATGAACGAGGTGATGTTCTGTCCGGTTATGGCCCTTAACTTGTTGTAGAGCGAAGAGGAGCTGAGGCACATGTCTTGTGCGAACGACTCTCGGTCGTATTCGCCGATGTTTGCCTTTACACATTCAATAGCTCTCTTGAGGAACACCTCGTCTGGGTTGCTGTAGTGCTGTTCGTCCACTTCGAAATCGGTTTGGCTGCTGAAGCGTTCCCTTATTCTCTGTCTGTTGGCTATGATGTTGTCGATGCGCACCTTCAGGTCTTCTATGTTGAAAGGTTTAATGATGTATTCGTCTGCGCCTATGCCGAATGCCGCATTGCGGTCTTCGTCGCTGGTTTTGGCAGTGAGCATCACCACCGGCAATTGTCCGTAGTCGGTAGACTGCTTTATGGTCTGTGTGAGTTCAATACCGTCCATCACCGGCATCATCACGTCGGTGATAACGATGTCGAGTTCCTGTTTATGTATGATGTTCCATGCCTGTTTTCCGTTATTTGCGGTGAGCACGTTGTATTTTTTTCTAAGCAGTCGCGACATCAGGTCGAGCAGTTCCTCGTTGTCTTCAACCACGAGTATCGTATAGTCCTTGTCGCTGCCATTGTCTTGTGGCTCGTCATCTTTTGCCACTGGCAGTTGTGTTGTCATCTGTATGTTTTCCACTGCCATTTCGTCAATGGTCTTTTCCACCAGTTCGTTTTCGTTGTATGCCTCTTTGATAATAGGCAGTTCTATGGTGAACCGTGTGCCTTCTCCCACACGGCTTTGACAGTCTATGGTTCCATGGTGTAGCACTACAAGGTCTCGTGTGAGTGATACTCCGATGCCTGTTCCTGTGGCGTTTATTTTCCTGTAGTCGCCGTCGAGGAATCGGGTGTAGAGCCGTTTAAGGTTTGCTTTTGAAATGCCGATGCCTTCGTCTTCCACGGTGAGCCTCATGTTTTCGCCTGCCCGTTCCACTGCAACCGTGACACGTCCACCCTCTTTGTTGTATTTCACGGCATTTGACAGCAAGTTATAAAGTATTTTGTCGAGTTTGTCGCGGTCGAAATAAACCTTGTTGAGTGTAGGGTCGATGTTTGTTGTGAGCACAACCTTCTTAGGTGTGGTCATAGGCATGATGTTTTCACATTCCATTTTCACGAACTCAGAGAGATTGTCTTCAGCCACCTTCAGCTTAAGCTGTCCGGCTTGTTGCTTGCGTACTTCGAGCATTTGCCTGAGCAGTCGTGTGAGTCGGTTGATGTTGTTTTTCATCACCGTGTATTTGCTTCCAAACTGTGGAGCTTCTTCTTTCATCTCGTCTATCGACGACGATATTACGGTAAGAGGTGTGAGCAGTTCATGTGTTATGTTGGTCAGTATGACAGCCATCTGCAGTCGGTTTCTTGTTTTCAGGTGTTCCTTATACCATAGCACGAGAAGTCTTATGCATACAAGTCCGAAGATAATGTATATTAGTATGGCCCACCATGAGATATACCATGGTGGCAGTATGATTATTTCGATAGGGTAGGGCAGCTCAGTCCATTTGCCGTAGCTGTCGGCAGCCTTCACGTAGAGTTTGTATTTTCCGGATGCCAGTCCTTCGAAGTTGGCTCGACGTTGCGATATGTCGGCATAGTGCCAGTGGCTTTCGCTGTCGAGTTTGTAAGCATATTTGTTTTGTTGCACATTATTGTATGTGAGCAGTGAGAAAACCAATGCAAATCGTTCCACATTAGCCGGTATTGTAATCTTTTTTGTAAATAGTGGAGCTTCTTCCGATATTCTTATTCTTTTTACAGAGTCTGTCTCGTCATATTTTTTCCCGGCCACGAAAATTTCCGTCACCACAATGTTTGCAATATTATTTTTGCTTTCCTCTGAAACTTTGTTGGTGTCAAATGCCACAAATCCGCTTCTGCCTCCGAAGTAGAGCGTGTTTTTGTACTTGAAAGTGGAGTTGGTGCAGAATGCATAGCCGTTTTCGTCGCCGTCTTTGGCGAAGGTGGTTACTATAGGGTTGGCATTGGCGTCGGTGAACATCAGGCGCACCAACGACCTTTCGGTTGTTATCCAGATGTGTCCATGGTTGTCGTTGTTTATGGAAAACACTTTATCTCCGTCGATGCCGTATTTCCTGTTTACGGGCACAAAGCGGTCGTCTTTCTTGTCGAGTTTTAATAGGCCTCCACTGTTTGTTATTGCCCAGATGTTGCCGTAAGTGTCCTCATGGCATATTGTCACGTCTTCCACAGGCAGCCTTCCGTTGTTGAGGCTGTAGTGGTGGAAGGTGAACTGTTTGCCCGGTTTGATTTTTATTATACCCTCATTATCGGTGGCAACCCAGATGTTTTTTTGTTTGTCTTCAATAATGCCTCTCACGTCGCAAGTTGTGAAATTATCATTGCCTTCCTTCATTTCGAGTTTTCTTCCTTTGCCATTGGGCATTCTGATGCTTAGACAGTTGCGTTGTCCCACCCAAAGCGTTCCGTCGCTTGAGGTGAACAGGGAATTTACAAAGTTGTCGCTGATGAAGTCATAGTCGAAGGCATAGTATGAGTTGTAGCTTCCGTTTTTGTTGAGCTGCATCACTCCGTGTCCGCCATTAGCCATCAGAATGTTTCCCTGCTTGTCGTCGGTGATGGAGAATATTGTCGACTTTTGGAAATTCTGGTCAGTGGATTGTATGCCCTGTATCTGGCTGTCGTTCACCACAGTACCTTTTTCTGTGTCGTATTTCATCACTCCTGTAGGAGTGAGTCCGAGCCATACTGTCTTTCCGTCGGCAGTGAATATCGACTGCACGCTCTGTTCGAGAGTTGGCAGCAGGTATTCCTTGAATGGCGATGGCTTGGTGGTGAGATGCAGTATGCCGTCGCTCACGGTCGAAATCCAGATGTCGCCGTTTTTGCCCACTATCATGTCGTTGCTCAGGTTGGTGTTATTGCCTGCAATGTCTTGCAGTTTGTAGAAATGGCCCAGGTCGTTATTGTCTATGGAGTACACGCCTTCACGACATACTGCCATCATGGTGTTGTCGAGTGGGTTTTCCTGCAGGCGGTAGTAGTAGTTTGTGAGTCCAGGCACACTCCATCGGCTCACTTTCTGGCTTCTTGGGTTGTGAGGTTGGTCAAGTCGTTCTATGCCATGTCCCCATGTGCCTATCCATAGTCTTCCCTTGCTGTCGAAGGTGAGCGAGTAGGCAGAGTTGAGATGGTTCAGTTTCGGGTATCTTATGAACGACCTTGTACCTGGTTGCAGTTTCATCAGTCCGCTTGTCCATGTTCCAATGTAGATGTTTCCCTGGCTGTCTTCGGCAATGGCTTTTACGCTGTAAGGAGTATGGCTGGTTTTCCGTCCCTCAGGGTCGAGAAACGTCACCTCGTTTGCAAAAAAGTTTATTATGCTGTCGTTTTTCTCGTCGTATAGTGACAGACCGCCGTCGGTACCTATCCACACTTGTCCTTGCCTGTCGGTGAAGAGAGTGTAGATGATGCGCTGGTTGTCTTTGGGAAGGTTATAAGTCTTGAATGTATTCCATCTTTTGTCGAAACACACGAGTCCGTTGCGTGTGCCGAGCCACAGTCGTCCTTTTTTGTCTTCTGTTATGCATAGCACAGTGTTGTTTGGCAGCAA
>CALZAP010000076.1 GCA_945614335.1 uncultured Prevotella sp. | reverse complement strand
GATTTCATAATAATAGGATGACTATACAAATTCATACTTTTGGTCATAACAACGATGTCATGTAAATCGGAAGATAGACTATGCCGTTATCGATTTTCATATCCATACCGTAGTGTTTTTATTGAAAATCTCATCTTGGCAATATCCAACACATTGTTGATGATGCTGATAATACTAATGCCTATTATTAAAGATAGTGCCACAGTTGCCAACATCCTTGAGGATTGCCCAATTGCTGACAAAATGCCCATCGATGCATGGAAAGTAAACAAAGGCAACTCCGACGGAGCGGATAAAACCAAGGCAAGCAATGCTCCACCAACGACTATTCCTGCCACAAATGCTGCCAACATGGCATATTTGTAGCGACGAAGGTTAGCTTCCTCATACCGGCGAAGGTATTCTACGGCATCAAGTTTCCGGGTTAGTCTTTCCATGAATTTCTCCTTGTCGTCAAACTGCGGACGATGGGCGAGGAACAGTGCCTCAAGTGCTTTGTCTTTCTTCATAACTTCAATCTTGTTTTTAGTTTTTCGCGACCTCGCGAAAGTTGTTTCTTCACAGCATCATTATTCCGTAAACGTGCTATATTAATTCATGCCGCAAAAGTATGAAATATTATCCATAACGCCAAATACATGGTGTTAAAGTATCACAAATCATACAGAAGAATGTGCAGAAATGGTGGTTGTCATAATTTTTATTAACTTTGCAGTGTCAAAATCAAAGTGTTATGCAACAGTAGATTATCGGACGCAAGCATACCCTTGGTGAGACCGTTGTGGACGGACATAATTATCCTTGTAGAAGAGAAAATAATAGGCGGCTCTCAGTATTTTGAAAGCCGCCTAAATCTTGATTGTCTTGTTTTCTTGCTTTTATTGTCACTTCTTCAGTTCCTCGGGAATAATGGGCATTGCGCCGTTTTGTGTGCATACGAATGCACTGACGTTAACACCTACACGATGCGCCTCGGCAATTGGCTTGCCTGCAAGGATTGAGGCTACGAACGAGCCGGTGAAAGAGTCGCCTGCGCCTACTGTGTCGGCCACCTCTACCTTCGGGGTTTCAAGATAGCTCATGGCACCCTTTGAGAATACGTAGCTGCCGTTCACACCACAGGTGAGGACCAGCATGTCGAGGTTGTATTTGCCAAGGATGAGCCAGCACTTGTTTTCGACGTCCATGCCGGGATAGCCGAACATTCGGCCGATGATAACCAGTTCTTCGTCATTGATTTTCATTACATTGGCATGCTTCAGCGACTCCTGGATAATCTCCTTGGAGTAGAAATTCTGACGGAGGTTGATGTCGAAGATGCGCATGCAGTCCTTGGGGGTGGCATCGAGGAAACGGTAGATGGTTTCGCGTGACACCTTGTTGCGCTGAGCCAGCGAACCGAAGCATACGGCACGGCACTGTTTGGCCAAAGCCTCAATCTCAGGAGTGAAGGGGATGTTGTCCCATGCCGAACCTTCCTTGATGTCGTAAGTGGCCACTCCTTCTTCGTCGAGTGTCACCTGTACCTGGCCTGTAGGGAAATCCACACGAGGCATCTCTAGCTTCAGGCCATTGGATTTCAAAGCCTCGATGGTCTCATCGCCCAACGGGTCGTTGCCAACGGCACTCACTGCATAAGAATCAAAACCAAACTGCGACGCATGATAAGCGAAGTTGGCTGGCGCACCGCCAATCTTTCTGCCTTCGGGGAGGCAGTCCCACAGGGCCTCACCCAGTCCTACGATTATTCTGTTGTCCATATAATAGATTTTTTTAAATTGCTTTCATTTTAAGGGAGTTATGATTGGGAGTTATGAGGAGGAGTTATGAGAGGGAGTTATGAGGTGCCAATAGTTATTGCGCTTCAATTTCTCGGCTTAAACATTTGGCCCATTATAACTTCCCATTTAACTTCCCATTATAACTCCTTAACTCCTAATCTTCGATATATAGGTAAAGAGATAAACCACTCCTATTGCCATCACGGTCACGGCTCCCAGTTGGCCTATTGCATCACTGGCAAATCCCATGAAGAGAGGGAAAATGGTGCCTCCGAACAGTCCCATAATCATAAGTCCGCTGATTTCGTTCTGACGTGTCTTATCTGAGAGAAGGGCCTGGGTGAACACGAGGGAGAAGATGTTGGAGTTGCCGTAACCAACGAGGGCAATAGCCACATAGAGCATCTCTTTCGACTCCCCAAAGCCGAGACCAATCATTGAGAATGCCATCATCGCTACACTGATGATGAAGAACAGGCGGTTGCTCATCACACGCAGGAAGAATGAACCCGTTAGACAGCCTATTGTACGGAAGATGAAATAAAGCGAAGTAGCGAAGGCTGCCTCGTTGAGAGTCATGCCTAGACGCTCCATAAGAATCTTCGGAGCTGTGGTGTTTGTACCCACGTCGATACCCACATGGCACATGATGCCTATGAACGAGAGTAGTATTACTGGACGCGAAAGCAGTTTTACGCAGTCTACTACCGACGAAGCCTTGTCGGCCGGTTCTTCCTCAATAGGAGTGGAAAGTAGAAGTATGCTTGCAGCGATACCAATTATCATATATACTGGAAAGAGTACTCGCCAGCCAAGACCGAAGGTGGGCATTGCTGCCATGGCTCCCCACATGGCTATATATGGTGCCATGAATGAGGCTATGGCCTTAACGAACTGACCGAAAGTGAGTGTTGAGGCGAGATTTCCGCCCTTTATCACAGATGAAACCAACGGATTCAATGATGTCTGCATAAGTGCGTTGCCAATGCCTAAAAGCGAGAACGACACGAGCATCAGTGCAAACGACTCGCCAAATAATGGCAGAAGGAGCGACACAATGGTAACCAAAAGCGACAGGAGTACTGTATTCTTACGGCCTATCTTGTTCATCAGCATGCCTGTAGGCACGGAGAAGATGAGAAACCAGAAGAACACCAACGAGGGCAGCATGTTGGCAGTGGAGTCGCTAAGCTGTAAGTCTTCTTTCACATAGTTTGAGGCAATGCCGACCAAATCGACGAATCCCATGGCGAAGAAGCAAAGCATCACGGGAATTATTGCCATTTTATTTGTCTTGCTCATAATAATTTCAGAAATTAAGTTTATACACAGTTGCCTTTGCCTTACCCTTCACTGTTATCTTATTGTAAGGCTCTGTTGGGAACACGAGGTTTGTCATTGCCATCTTGCCGTCAGCGTCGAACAGCTCCATGCTGCAACGGTCGATGAAGATGCGTAGGGTTTTTACCTGTCCATAGGTAGGTGAGGTGACGATGCAAGGGAAGGCGTCGCTGAAAGAGACGTCGCCACTATGACGGCGGTCGAAGTCTATTGTCTGCTCTGTGGGATCGTAGGTAATGACCACCTTTTCTCCCTTGCCATTGCGCAGCGTGAGCTGTGCGTCGCCCTTCAGCTGCACTACTATCTCACACGCCTCTGTCGGTGAGCTGACGCGCTGTCCGCGCACTGCGTCCATCTCCTTGGCAGGAGAGACACTGCAATAGGTCTCGCCGTTGTATTCGAACAAACCAAAGTCGCGTGCAATGGAGTTGGCTGAGCGGAACTGCTTTGTGGGCACTTGGTTGGCATACTGCCAGTTGCTCATCCATGCCACTCCGACGTGGCGGCCTTCAGGAGCGTTGTCGAAAGTGATGGTGGCATAGTGATCCTTACCATAGTCCATCCACTTTGTTTCCTTTGGGCTGTCCTCGCAGGTGAACTTATGTCCGTCAAACTGTCCAATGAAATATTGTGTAGCAGAACCGCCGAAAGGTCCACCGGGGTTGATGTTGCAAATGAGCATCCACTTCTCCTTGTCGGTGCCACGTACCTTCATCTTCATAAGGTCAGGGCATTCCCAAACCCCACCGTGGTTGCCATATTCGTTTCCGAAGTCGCTCTCATGTTTCCACTGCTTGAGATCTTTGGACGAGTAGATACTCATCTGCTGACCGGCAGCGAGAATCATGTTCCAGAATCCAGCCTCAGCGTTCCAGAAAACGTGTGGGTCTCGGAAATCGGGCACGTTGGATGTGATAACAGGGTTGTCGGCATACTTTGTGAAAGTCTTGCCGCCGTCTGTACTGTAAGCCATCGATTGTATCTGGCTTGCGCCAGCAGATGTATAGAAAGCCACAATGGCATCGTTGCCAAAGCCGGCTGTATTGTTTTTGTCAACCACGCAACAGCCACTGAAGATAGCTCCAAGCGCATCGGGTGTTATTGCCGTTGGCTCAGCTTTCCAATGAACGAGGTCTGTGCTTGTAGAGTGACCCCACGTCATGTTCTCCCATTGTGAACCATAGGGGTTGTACTGATAGAAAAGGTGCCATGTGCCGTCCTTATAGAACATACCATTTGGGTCGTTCATCCAGCCGTAGAGCGGAGTGTGGTGATACAGTGGACGGTGTTTCTCCACATTCTTCGAGTCGAACGTGTCGGCATAGGTCATTCGCTTCCAGCAGGCGAAGTCGTTGATGGCTCCCGTGGCTCTCGTATTTCCATTAAATGAGATGTCGAAAAGTTCACCTTCTCCCACCTCGTAAGGCACGAAATAGTCGACCTTGTCAACCGCCAGGCGGCAGTTGAGAGTTTTGATAAGCTGATTGTTGCGCACCACTCTTATGTGGGCGTTTTCTTCTTTTTCTTCAACAGGCAACAGCAAGAATTTTTTCTGCTTGTCGAGTTTTAACATAGCATGTCGATCGCCGAGAATTTTCGGGGCCACCTGTGCATTGGTTCCCATTGCCAAGAGGAAGGCGGCAAGGCATGCGATTGTTTTGTTCTTATTCATATTGTTATTCAATTTTAGTTTATTCCATTTTTTTTAAATTATCCTTGAAATACAATCTCTTTACCTTCTCAGGCCAATACCTATTGAACAAACAACCTTTAATAACTAAAAACCTAACTAAACTAAAAACCTATTTAAACTAAAAAACCAAATAATAAAGTACTAACCAAAAATACTACTTGAACCAAAAATCTGCTGCAAAATTACTCTCTTTCCACATACAATGCTTTAAAATATGATACAAACGATTAAAAATATCGTTCAATGTAACATATTTAGCATAAAAGGTGCATTATTTCCATACTCTACACAGATTTCTCACCTTTGCCTCATAGTTTGCTCCACTTACAGTAAGACTATTGTATATTGTCTGCGGGAAAACGAGGTTTGTAATCGAGGTAAGACCATCTGACGCAATCAGTTCCACTGACGAACGATCCACATAGAAATCAAGAGTGAGCTTGTCGCCCTGAGTATTCAATGGTGCATTCATCGAAGGAATGGAGAACATTTCTGAGAAATTCGTCACTCCAGTAGAGGCATTGCGATGGATGGTAATCAAGCGCGAATCCACATTGACATCCACTGTGAACTTCTCACCCTGTGCATTACCCAATGTGATGGAACTATTGGTATCGAGGTTTATTAACAGATGCAGCTGGTAGGCATCTTTGGCCTCAAATGTCGCTCCGGCATTTGTCCATTCATCAGCAATACCGTCAATTTCACCTATTACAGGGCATGCAAGAAGAGGCGTGCCCTCATGCTCCACAAGCTTCAATTCGCGCGGAAGGGTCATTGCCGATCTCCAAGGGTCGCAGGGAACACGGTCGGCATACTGCCAGTTGTTCATCCATCCAATGAAGAGATGCCGGTCGCCAGTGTTGCTCCATGTCACACCGGCATAGTTGTCCATACCATAATCCAACCATAGCGGATAGTCAAGTTTGTCAGCAGTGAAGTTCTTTCCATCAAAATCGCCTATGAAATACATTGTTCCGGAACCTACAACAGGTCCACAGGGATTGACACTTACGAGCAATGCCCATTTGCGCTGTCCATTATAGTCGAAGGGGATAAGGTCGGGACATTCCCACTGAAAGTCGGGACGGCCGGCAAGCCCCATGACAAACTCACTCTCCTTTGTCCAGTTCTTCAAGTTGGAAGAACTCCATATCTCGATGCCTTTCTTCCATCCCTTTGCCAAAGTCATTATCCATTTTTTGCTGTCCTCATGCCAGAACACCTTAGGGTCGCGAAGATTATCGTCGTTGTTTTTGATGACAGGATTGCCCTCGTATTTGGTGAAGGTCTTTCCATTGTCGGTGCTATATGCCACAGATTGCTGCTGGGCGGCATCGGCAGATGTATATACCGCTACAAGAGCATTAGAGCCAAAGCCTGCAGTGTTGTCCTTGTCGCAAACGGCAGAGCCTGAGAAAATCATGCCGAGGGCATCGGGCTGCAGAGCCACAGCTTGCTCCTCCCAATGAAGCATGTCGGAGGATGTGGCATGTCCCCAACTAAGGTTTCCCCATACATTGCCCTGGGGGTTGTACTGATAGAAGAGATGGTATGTACCGTCGATATATACCATACCGTTGGGGTCGTTGATCCAGTTCTTGGCAGGAGTGAAATGTATCTGCGGACGATACTGCTCGTTGCGGCTACTTACCTCTTCCGCAGGTTGTTCGGGAGTAGGTTCTTCCGTCTTCGGGTCATCAATAAGCGGATTGTAATACTGACGGATGTTATTGTCTGAACATCCGGTGAAGGTAGCCGCCATTGCTACGGCTACCGACACTATGATGATTTTGCTTGATTTCATATCAATTATCTTGTTTTCAGATATTCAAGTGAGTTCTTTGCCAGAGTGAGGATATTGTCCTGATAGATGTTG